>JADHTX010000070.1 GCA_016784875.1 Methylobacter sp. | reverse complement strand
GTCGTTATTAGCTGAACTTCAGTCTACAGAGGGTAATGTGGAACGTACGTTGGATCCGAAAAATGCACTAAATGCGCCAATTGAAAAAATGACAATTGATAAAGCAACCGGTGATGCAATGCATACTGAAATTCGTATGGCTTCGGAAAAGCTAGCGGAAGGTATAGATGGTTTTACTAAAGCGTTAGAGTCTTTAGAAGGAATACTTTCAGCGCGATTAGCAGTATTAGAGGGGTAATATGTTTTAAGCCATCCGCTTTGTATTTATAAAGCGGATGGTAAGTTCTTTACAGCCAATAAGTTAATCATTATGAATTTTTATATTAAAAAACAGAAATATAGACTTTCAGAAATTAAATTTCCAGTCCTGCCCATTAAAGACCTTTAAAATCAGACTTGTTCTGTATAAGATTTGAAAATATTTATCTGAAAGTGTATAGAAATAAATTTAAAATATAGAGGGTTATCTATTTTCTAACATAAGGTGAAGGGAAGGTTGCTTTATTCGCATTAAATCAATACATTGTGGCTCAACGTGTTGGCTTTCCACTTCGAAAATAGGTAATCAAGTGCTCTGGGTTATTAACCTTTTATAGCGTAACACTAGGATTACTGTCTATATTAAGCTTAACATTTTACAGATGTAAAGTTTTCAAGGTTGGTTTAACTTATGAATCGCCCATGTCGTTTAAAATCAAATAATTTAGTATGTATCAATTGACTAGAGTAAGCTCGGTATATGTACTTCAATGCATTATTCTTATCTTACATTTAAAATATATTGTTTTGAAATAATGTATATTTAAGGCCTACCGTCCCAAATAGAAGCATACGATTTTGTCGTTTAGGTGAAGGTAAGTTAACGCTTTCAATTATGGATGTCGGTGTTTATTGTGAAAATAATATCTGTTAATATTCAAACTGTATTTTTTAGTTAGGTTTATAGGTTAATCCAGTGTTAAGTTTCGTAGAACCACCTCAATGCGAAATCTAACAAATCAATAAGTGAGGTGAATTTTGGAAATATATTATGAACAATCTTACAGCGCTTTCATTAAGTATTGCCGGTCTGGCTGGATTAGCAACATTTTTGGCGGTAGGGCCACTTAGCGGTATCTTTTTAATATGGGCCGCAACTATTGCGTGGGCGGCTTACTTTTTTCTTGGAGCCTCTCAGGAAGCCTTAAAAAACACTATCGTATGTGGCATTTTCGGGGTTTTTATGGCTTGGTTGGCCGCTATTCAAATTACCAATATTCCCTCTTCAGCAATATTGGGTTTCCCGTTTTGGGCTGCCATTACGGTAACTTTTTCTGTGGTAGTGATGTGTTTGGCAGCTAATATTCCTGCACTTGCAACGATACCGGCAAGTGTACTTGGATATTCTTCGGCATTTGCATACTTACTACAAACACCTGATAAATTGAGTAAAGATGTTTTAATGAGTGCTTCTTTGGATAACCCGTTAATAGTAATATCTATTTCAATTGTAGTAGGTACATATTTTGGTCAGTGGTCAGGACAGCTGAGCGCTAAATTAACCAAATAATCTACAGTTGTCTATGGGCTTAAGTTGAGTCGTAACAAATTTTCAATAAAATTGTGCTTTTCTGGTCGTCTTTCAATATTATATTTTTTTTCATGCAATATGAGTCGACCAGTGCTTTTTATGTTAGAGCTTGAGTAAAAGACAATTGGAGTTTGGTGTCCTTTAATCTCTTCTAAAGATAGCGGTCGCACCAAATCCGCATTTAGCCCGCCTGTCAATTTAACAAATATTTTATAGTTCGTCAGTTAAGGATAGCGACATTTCTTGGGCAGATTTATGATCAATTTTAAAGCAGCGTATTTCTAAAATGCCTTTGGTATTGAGTGAAATGATAAGATAAAGCGCTTTGGGGTAGGAAGATAGCTCTAGATCAATTATGGATGGTATGGCTGGTGCAGTCGGGTGGGAATGATAGATGGCAAATAGCTCTTCGTTCTGGTCACGAATTTTAGCCATGGCAGAAATTTGTTGAACAGAATCAAGTTGGAAATGCTGTTGTGGATATTCAGCGCAATTTTTAACGGGATAACAGCTGTACGGTAGACCGTTAATACTGCCTATTAGTCCGCATACTTCAGAGTCAGGTGAGATTTGGGCAAGATGCAGCAACTGATTGATTATTTTTCGTGGAATTTGGATGTATTCTTGGGTCATAATATTTAAGGATTCCATAGGCCGTAAGTTCCCCGGGGGGTTCTGGATAAGTCTTTATAGGTTTGTACCTTATCATAATGCAATTCTTGAAATAGAGCTTGAACTTGTTCCATTTGGTTGTAGCCATGTTCTATCAGCAAATGTCCACCAAGTTCCAGGAAGTTGCGAGCCACAGTAGCGATAATTTTAATATCACTAAGTCCCAGATCACCAGCACATAACGCAGTTTTCGGTTCAAATCGGACATCACCTTGTTGAAGATGGCAATCGTCTTCTGCAATATAAGGCGGGTTACTAATAATGAGATTGAATTTGATCTCGGGAACACCGATAAACCAATTGCTTTGGTAAAACTCAATGTTATTAATATGGTGTTTACTTGCATTGAGTTGAGCGATACGTAATGCGGCTAAGCTAGAATCGGAGGCAACGATCTGTGCATGCGGACGCTCAGCGGCCAGCGTAATTGCAATTATGCCAGAGCCAGTACCTAAATCTACAACTTTAAACGGTTGATCCTCTGGTATTAACTTTAAACTGAGCTCAATAAGTAGTTCAGTGTCAGGCCTAGGAATCAATACGTCAGGAGAGACATGAAAGTCTCGTGACCAGAATTCCCTGTTACCGGTAATATAAGCGATAGGTATGCCTTGTTGACGTAGTTCAAGTAAGTTTCTGAATGCAGCTAGTTGCTTATGGTGTAGTGTCTTGTTAGGCCAAGCGCGAAGATAGGAGCGTTGTTTGTCAATAGCTAAGCATAGTAAAACTTCTGCATCAAGCAAAGCTGAATCTGAAACTAATGACAGGGTGTCAACGGCGTTTGTAAGTACGGATTTAATGCACTGCATGTAATTTAGTCTTCACCTAGTTGAGTAAGTAGCTCGGCTTGATGTTCATTGATCAAGGGTTGAAGGACATGCTCCAGTCCTCCTTGCATGATATCATCGAGTTTATACAAGGTTAAGTTGATACGGTGGTCTGTCAATCGTCCTTGTGGGAAGTTGTAGGTACGAATGCGTTCAGAACGGTCGCCACTGCCGACTTGCAATTTTCGGGTGGCTGATTGTTCTGCATGGTGTTTTTCTTGTTCGGCAGATAACAGGCGCGATGCTAATAAAGACATGGCTCTGGCGCGATTTTTATGTTGTGATCGTTCATCCTGACATTCCACCACTACACCGGTAGGCATGTGGGTAATGCGTATCGCAGATTCGGTTTTATTGATATGCTGTCCGCCTGCGCCTGATGCACGGAAGGTATCAACTTTAAGGTCTGCTGGGTTAATGTCTATTGCGTCGACTTCGTCAACTTCCGGCATAATCGCGACAGTGCAGGCTGAAGTATGGATGCGCCCCTGCGACTCTGTTTCAGGCACGCGTTGAACGCGGTGTGCGCCGGATTCAAATTTCAATTGGGAATAAACATCCTTGCCGGTAACTCGTAGGATGACTTCTTTGTAACCGCCATGATCGCCGAGACTTTCGCTAATGACTTCGGTTTGCCATCCTTTGCGCTCGGCATAACGCTGATACATTCTGGCAAGATCGCCGGAAAAAATCGCAGCTTCATCGCCGCCAGTTCCTGCGCGGATTTCGATAAAAATATTGCGGTTATCGTTGGGGTCTGTCGGTAGTAATAATACTTGTAAATCATGGTCAATTATATCTAGCTGGTTTTCAGCATCAATCACTTCATCTTTGGCCATTTCTCTTAACTCAGGGTCGCTATCAGTGGCCATTTCCTTTGCAGATGCATGTGTATTGAGGACCTGTTGATAGCGTTTGTAACAATCAACTAGTGGACTAATTTGAGCGTATTCTTGGCTTAAAGAGCGAAATTTATTTTGATTTCCTTGTACGTCAGGATCTGAGAGTAATGCGGCGATCTCGTCATATCGCTCGCATAGGTTTTCAAGTTTGTGTTGTATGGATTGTTTCATTAAGAGTTAGTGAATTTAAAATTAAGAGTTGGTTAATTTAAAAATTTCGCGGGCTGCGGCAATTAAATCGTGGCGTTCGTTTTCTGCGGCGGCTCTAATTTGGGCGCTGGGCGTATGAATGAGCTTGTTGGTCAAGCTGTAAGCCAAACGATTGAGGGCTTGTTCAGCGGGGATGCCGCTTTTAAGTAAGCTTAAGGCTTTATGCAAGGCTTCGTCACGGGATTGTTCGGCTTGGTTTCTGTAATCTTGAATGGTTGATTGTGCGCCTTGCGCGCGTAACCATGCAAGAAAATAGTCTACTTGTGTGTCAATTATTTCTTCGGCCTGTTCGGCTGCCAATCGGCGGCTATTCATATTCTGATCAATGGTATTTTGTAAGTCATCTATGGTGTAAAGATATACGTCTCTAAGTTGCTCAACTTCAGCCTCAATATCCCTAGGAACTGCAAGGTCAACCATGAACATCGGTTTATGTTTGCGTTTTTTTAGAGCGCTTTCAACACGACCTTTGCCCAATATAGGAAGTTGGCTAGCGGTTGAAGAGATGACAATGTCTGCTTCGGCAAGATGTGCCGGCAGTTCGGTTAGGTCAATCGCGTAGCCGTTAAATTGAATGGCCAAAGCATGAGCTTTATCATAGGTACGGTTAGCTATAATGATACGACCAATGCCTTGTTGTGACAAATGTCGAGCGGTCAGTTCAATGGTTTCGCCTGCGCCAATAAGAAGGGCGGTCTGCTCACTGAGTTTGTCGAAAATTTGCTGCGCCAGTTGTACTGCTGCGAAGGCAACTGAAACGGGGCTGGAGCCAATGGCTGTATCTGTGCGTACCTTTTTGGCAGCAGTAAATGTATGTTGAAAAAGTTTGCCCAAACGTTTCCCTAAAGTTCCGGCGTCATAGGCTGTTTGATATGCCGTCTTCATTTGCCCAAGAATTTGAGGTTCTCCTAAAATCATCGAATCTAGGCCGCAAGCAACGCGAAACATGTGTCGTATTAGGTCGCTATCGGTATGGCAGTACAGATAAGGCGTAAAATCGGAGGCATTGATGTGTTTGCTTTTGGCTACCCAGTCAATCAGGATTTGTTTGTTCGCAGAGGTTGATGTGCAGTAAAACTCAGTACGATTGCAGGTTGATAAAATCGCGGCTTCGCTAATTTCTTTAATATGCCACAATTCTTGCAACGAAGATCCAAGGATTTCGGCAGGAAATGAAAGGCGTTCCCGGATCGAGACTGGTGCGGTATTATAATTGATCCCAACTGCAAGAAGTGTCATGTGATTTGGTTCGAGATAAAAAAGTTCAAAGTTAAAGGCGGGGATTTACATCGCTAACCTTTTACCTTAAGTCTTAACGACTGTATTATGTGAGAGTATTCTAAGAAATATAATGGCTTTATCCAAATGGAATAAATCAGCTGACTGACTCAACTGGTTTTTCTGATAATCTATGGCAAAATATATGTGGGCAATTAATAGGATGATTGTGTGTTAATTATTAGAATGATTTCAGTGTTAATCCTTGTGTTTCTTAATGGATGCGCCAGTTCGCCTGAGAAGTCGAGTGTGCAGGAAGAAGTGATTGAGCCAGTAAAATTATCCGAGCCCAGGGAAAAAACGCAACAAAGTGAAGTAAATGTGTCAATAGATCCAGACGTGATGTACATGTTGATGGCGGCAGAGCTTGCGGGGCAAAGAGGGCAATATGCTATTGCGTTGGAAGGTTATATGGAGGCCGCAAAGCGTGTTAACGATCCTAGATTTGCTGAACGGGCGACAAAGATTGCTATGTACATGAAGGATGGCAATAAAACAGATGAAGCCGTGGCTTTATGGATAAGACAGGATCCAAAAAATCCAACGGCAAGAAAAATAGCCGCATTATCCGCCTTAAGAGCTAGCAATAAACAGACCGCAGTTGATCATCTAGATGCGTTGTTGAAGATAGATCCTTCTGGATTTGAAAAGACAGCACTTGAATTGGTAAGTGTTTTGCAAAGAGACGGTAAGGCCAGTTTTTTGTATGAAGTGCTGGATGCATTGGCGGTGAAGAGTCCCGATCAGGCGGTGATTTATTTTGTACAATCGTTGTTGGCTATGGAGATGAAAGATAATGCTCTTGCTGAAAGGAAAGTGCAGCAAGCTTTAAGTGTTCAACCAAGTTGGGATAAAGCATTAATATTGCAGGCTCAGATAGCTGTAATATCAGGAGATTTGAATAAGGCAAAAAACCTGTTGAGAAATGCATCGGATAAATATCCAGAAAATAACAAGCTAAAAAAATTATTAGCACAGGTTTTAATAAAAACTACAGAGTACGAAGCTGCCGCAGAAGTTTATCTAGGGATAGTTGCAGTCGATCCAAATGATATTGAGAGTCAGATTTCGTTAGCATTAGTCTATCTGCAGTTAGATCGCGACGGGAAGGCTGAGGGCATCTTTAATCGATTGCTAGATCAGCCTGAATGGAATAATCAGGCAAGATTTTATTTGGGGAAAATAGAAGAAAAACGTGGGCGTACGCAAAAAGCAATAGCATGGTTTGATAAGGTTACTGATAGCCCATTGGTTTTTGAGTCGGCGATTACGACGGTTTCATTGCTGGTAAGGGAGAATGAATTTGGGGAGGCTGATTCACGGTTAGTTCAGTTGGAGGGGCGGTTTCCAAAACAGAAATTGCGCATTATTTTGATGCGAGCAGGTTTGTATGGGCAGCAAGAACAATATGAAAAGGCCTTTGAGTTGTTGACTCATGAATTAGCTGGGCAGCCAGATCAAAGAGACTTGTTATATACTCGTGCGTTAATGGCGGAGCGGATTAATAAGTTGGATGTGCTGGAGGCGGACTTAAAAAAAATATTAGCTAAATATCCTGATGATGCTGAGGCTTTAAATGCCTTGGGTTATAGCTTGCTTGATAATGCTAGTCGTTATCTTGAGGCGGAGAAATATTTGCAGCATGCGCTTAAATTAATGCCGAATGAGGCCGTAATTATGGATAGTTTTGGTTGGCTACAGTTCAAGCTTGGGAAGCTTGAGCAAGCTAGGGATTATCTTGAGCGGGCGTATGCAAAACAACAGGAAAGTGAAATAGCGGCTCATCTTGTCGAAGTATTGTGGGTATTGGGTAGAAGAGATGAGGCTAGAAAAATTTTTAATGAGGCTATTAAAAAAACACCGAAGGATGAATATTTGTTGGATTTCCAGCAAAGAATATTGGTTGGCAAAGAATAGGGTGGTGTGTTCCAAGGTAGTGTTGTTGGTTGGGGGCTGGTTGATATTTTTATTATCAGCATGTTCTGTCGTTCCGGTTGAGTCTAAGGTAGGCTACTCCAGGGCTTTAATGCTCCATCTTTATGAATTGCAATCTTGGTCGTTTGAAGGGCGATTGGCTTTGACAGGGAAAACTGATTCCTGGTCGGCCAATATAAGCTGGGATCATAGTCCTGATGTGGAAAAGATAAGGTTATCCGGCCCTTTGGGGCAGGGGGTGGTGGTGATTTCTCTGGCAGACAATATTGTCACCATAGATCGAGGTGGGGGTGATGTGCAATCATCAATGCAGCCCGAGGAGTTTATTAATCAACAATTGGGCATGTTTGTTCCTATGTTGTCACTGCGTTATTGGGTGGTAGGGTTGCCGGAGCCATTGTCCTCATACAAAGAGACGGTTGTCGGCTTTAATCAGGCTGGGTGGATAAATGAATATAAGCAAATGCAGAAGGTTGATAATCGCACTATGCCACAGAAAATGACGGTTATGAATAGTCAGGTTAAATTAAAGTTAATTATCGATCATTGGGTTGTAAATGACACTAATAAAAAATAATCAGGACGCGTGGGCAGAAAGGTGGCCAGCGCCAGCAAAATTGAATTTGATGTTGCGAATTACTGGGCAAAGAAATGATGGTTATCATTTGTTGCAGACGGTGTTTCAATTTATAGATTTATGTGATTGGATAACATTTCATGAGGTTGGTGACGGGGCGGTGCGATTGAGCAAAACAATACCGGGTGTACCGGAGGCAGATGATTTGACGATTAGAGCGGCAAAGCTGTTAAAGGCAGAAACTGGTTGTGAGAAGGGGGTGTATATTGATGTCGAAAAGAACTTACCAATGGGTGGAGGGCTCGGTGGTGGAAGTTCAGATGCTGCAACGACACTTGTTGTACTGAATAAGCTATGGAATTTGAATTTGTCAAAGGAGCGATTGGGGGAAATAGGGTTGACTCTGGGGGCGGATGTCCCGGTATTTGTCTATGGCTATTCTGCGTGGGCGGAAGGTGTTGGAGAAAAAATTGAGAAAATAAGTCTTCCTGAACAGTGGGTTGTATTGATTAAGCCAGATTGCCATGTGGATACGAAAGAAATTTTTTCATCTAAAGATTTGACACGGAACAGTAAATCAATCAAAATAGCCGACTTTATAGCGGGTAAGCACCAAAACGATTGTCTTGGGGTTGTTCGCGAACGTTACCAGCCTGTTAGGGATGCTTTAGTTGATCTATCAAGATTTGCTGAAGCAAGGCTAACCGGAACGGGGGCTTGTGTTTTTTCGCAGTTTGATTCGAAGGAAGCCGCAGTCAGTGCGTATCGGTCACTTCAAAAAATGTGGCAGGTATATCTGGTAAAAGGTGTAAATGAATCGCCTTTGTTTTCAAAGTTAAGGGCTACTAACTAAGTATCATAATTATTGGGCCGTCGCCAAGCGGTAAGGCACGGGGTTTTGATCTCCGCATACCAAGGTTCGAATCCTTGCGGCCCAGCCATTTACCTCGCTAAGTTGAATTCTATTTGGGAGTGCTTGATGAGTGACACCTCAGTGATGGTGTTTTCTGGAAATGCTAACTTGGCTTTGTCAGAGGGTATAGTAAAGAAGCTCAATATGCGCCTTGGAATGGCGACCGTCGGAAGATTTAGTGATGGAGAGGTTGCTGTAGAAATTGAAGAAAATGTTCGCGGTAAGGATGTTTTTGTCATTCAGCCCACCTGTTCACCAACCAATGAAAACCTGATGGAGTTGTTGGTGATGATAGATGCTCTACATCGGGCGTCAGCATCTCGAATAACTGCAGTGATGCCGTATTATGGATATGCGCGGCAGGATAGAAGGTCAAGATCAGCGCGTGTTCCAATCAGTGCGAAGCTTGTGGCGAAAATGATTGAGCATGCAGGTGCGGATCGAGTATTGACGGTTGATCTGCATGCTGATCAAATTCAGGGCTTTTTTGATATTCCTGTGGATAATGTTTATTCATCACCAATTTTACTTGGTGATGTGTGGCGTCAGAAATATAAGGATTTGATTGTCGTTTCGCCGGATGTAGGTGGAGTTGTAAGGGCTAGGGCGCTTGCAAAGCGACTAGATGATGCGGATCTTGCGATTATTGATAAGCGTCGACCAAAAGCCAATGTGGCTGAAATTATGCATATAATTGGCGATGTTGATGGGCGAACTTGTGTATTGATTGATGATTTAGTAGATACTGCGGGAACGTTGTGTCATGCGGCAGAGGCATTAAAGAAGCATGGAGCGATTAAGGTGGTTGCCTATTGTACACATGCGGTATTATCGGGTTCTGCCTTAAAAAATATAAATAGCTCAGAGCTTGATGAATTAGTTGTTACCGACACAATTCCGCTAAGCCATGAGGCGATTGAGTCAGGTAAGATAAGACAGCTTAGTGTCGCAGAGATGCTGGCTGAAACCATTAGGCGTATAGCTGTTGGTGAGTCGGTTAGTTCGCTCTATGTGGATTGATGGATTTAGATTGATAAAATTTAATTTGTTGTGCTTAATGGCACGGGGTTGAGAGAAAAATGTCTAACGTATTTGAGTTTATTGCCGAGAGTCGTGGGCAGTCAGGTAAAAGCGCGGCCAGAAGAGTGCGTCATAAAGGTAATGTACCTGCAGTAATATACGGTGGTCATAGCGAGCCTCAAATGCTAGTGCTAAGTCATAATGAAGTGATTAAACATCTTGTGCATGAAGCTGTGTATTCGCATGTTTTGGATATTACGGTTGATGGAAAGACAGAGAAAGTGATTCTTAAGGCGGTACAGCGTCATCCGGCCAAATTTCAAGTTTTGCATATGGATTTCCTTCGTGTAAATATGACTGAGATGCTGAAAGTGCATGTGCCATTGCACTTCATTAATGAGGGGGTGTCGATTGGTGGGAAGAAGGGTGGTATAGCAGCTCATGCTATGATTGATGTTGAAGTTTCTTGCTTGCCATCTGTGTTGCCTGATTATATTGAGGTGGATCTAATCGGGCTGGATATTGGCGATTCTGCCCATCTTTCGGATATTGTTTTGCCTGAAGGTATTGAGATTGTGGCTCTTGCACAAGGTCCAGAGCACGATCATCCTGTTGCGTCTATGATGGCTTCAAAAGCCAGTAAAGATGATACGGCGGAAGCGGCTGAATAATTAAGCATGATAAAACTAATGGTTGGCTTGGGGAATCCTGGTCGGCAGTACGAAAAAACCCGGCATAATGCCGGGTTTTTGTTTTTAGATAGGTTGGTATCTGAGTATGGTGGGGCTTGGGTAAGTGAGTCTCGGTTTGATGGTTTGTTGGCTGTAATTAATGTTGCAGGTGATAAGGTAATGCTATTAAAGCCAGATACATTTATGAATCGAAGCGGACAGTCGGTTGGTAAGGTTGTGCGATACTATAAATTGTTGCCAGAGGAAATACTTGTTATTCATGATGAGTTGGATTTTGATGTTGGTGTGGTTAAGTTAAAAAAAGATGGGGGGCATGCTGGTCATAATGGCTTGAGGGATATTATTGCTCATCTTGGATCAAAGGAGTTTTACCGATTAAGGGTGGGGATTGGCCGACCTTCGGCAGGAATGGGTGTTGCTGATTTTGTGTTGTCAAGCCCATCAAAAAAAGAATTGGATTCTATGTTGTCGGCTTTGGATGGTGTTTGTTGTGGGGTTGCTCAAATGGTAGTTGGTGATATTTCGCTTGTAATGAATAAATTGAATGCGGGGTAGTTTTGATGGGGGTTAGGGCAATCGCGCTTAAATTACGCCGAGTATACGAAGTAAATAATCGTTATCCGTCTAGCCCTTTAATCGCTTGATCTTGATGTCGACCTTAGATGTTTTCGGCCTTGATTAAATTAAGGTAAACATGCTGGATAGCAAGCAGCCGGATTCGCTGCATTGTGTCCTTTTCGAGTTCGATTATTATCTTCATCAAAGGCTATCAAGGGCCCAGTGAAGGTTGTTCTCAATAGCCTAATGCGCACACACGCGTTTCAATCGCCTCGTGGAGGGTGTAAAAAAATCTGTGTAAACTGCGTATAATTAAAATTAGGCATCCTGTCCTGGTACATAATCATAAACTGATTAATAGCTGGTTTCCAATCTCGTAATGGCATGGACCATTTTTTTGAGGCGTTCTCTATAGCCAGATAAACTACTTTCATTGCAGATTGTCGTTGGGAAATATTTTCCTGGTGTTAGTCGCCTTTTTAATCACGCTGTTCACTGATTCAATGCATTGGTGGTATAAATTATCTTCCTGATTTACGAGTGCTCATATATAAACTCTCATGATGTTGAGTGATACGTTTTCCAGGCAAGGGTAAGCTTCAAATAAAATTGAAATCCTCCCTTCTCCTGCATATTGGTCAGCCAGCCAAGATAGTTGTCGTCGACCGGGCGGGCGGGGTAATTGTCGCCGAACGCGCTGACGATATAAATAACGGCTTTTTTTTGAAGCCTTGTCTATGCTACACCATAAGCACTTGCCATTAATCGCAATCAATTCGTCTTGGGTTAGGTTCGTTATATCAGTAACCCAGCGGGAAAAGCAGGTGCTAAATCGGTCGGTATCAGTAGCGGCATAAACTTCACCGAAGGTGTTGTGCTAAGGAATGTCGTGCTCTAATCCAAGCAATTCTGTAGGTCGCTCCTCTTTCTCCTGTTGAATCTGGGGTCTTTAATAGTTGAAAGGTGATGAATAATAGAGGGTGTTCGTTTTGCTGTCATTTCAAATCAAAATGATAAACTCAATACCTTTCTAGATTCTATTTTTAAGTGCTTTTAAGTGCGATTGCCTTGTGATGGGGTGTTGATTTCTCATTTAGTGATTATGAGGTCAAATGAATTGTTGACATTGTTGGGATAATAAAAGATAATAAACGGGTTATTCAATAACGGAGGGGTTCCCGAGCGGCCAAAGGGATCAGACTGTAAATCTGCCGGCTCTGCCTTCGGAGGTTCGAATCCTCCCCCCTCCACCATCTAGTTTAAAGAAATCCGCGGGTGTAGTTCAATGGTAGAACTCCAGCCTTCCAAGCTGATCACGTGGGTTCGATTCCCATCACCCGCTCCATATTCGAAAAAATTAAGCTCATATAGCTCAGTAGGTAGAGCACTTCCTTGGTAAGGAAGAGGTCACCGGTTCAAATCCGGTTATGAGCTCCATGTGTTGTGTTGATTATTAGAGGTGTATTTTAATGGCCAAAGAAAAATTCTCGCGTAGTAAGCCACACGTAAACGTCGGCACAATAGGTCACGTCGATCATGGTAAGACTACATTAACAGCTGCTTTGACAAAAGTTATGGCTGAGCTCCAAGGTGGAGAAATTAAGGCCTTTGATCAAATTGATAATGCAC
>JADHTX010000069.1 GCA_016784875.1 Methylobacter sp. | reverse complement strand
GGTGATGTTGCGCAGCGGCATCAGCTTGCTTGATGCGTTGAATTTAAGCCTTAAGCATTGCAGGATTGGCGCACGATCAACTTGGGAGCGCTTGGCAAAACGCATTCAGCAAGGCAGTTCTTTCACCGATGCCTTATCCGAACACAAAGTCTTTAGCGAATTTACCATTCAGTTAATTCGGGTCGGCGAACAAACCGGAAATTTAAGCACGGTAATGGATGAAGCCGCCAAAGAAGTCAAAGCCAGCCGTCAATTAAAAAAGCAAATTACCACCGCCTTAAGGTCGCCTGCATTTTCCTTATTAATGGCAATCGGCATCATCATTTTTATGATGACCGGGCTGATTCCCGAGATTAAAAAATTGCTGAAAATGATGGGTAAGCCCATGCCGCCGATGACCAAGGCCTTGATTGATACCTCTGACTGGGTGCTGGCAAACGGCTTGATGATGACGGTTTCAACAGCAGTAGCAGCGGTCACGTTTATCGTGTTTTATAACTGGCCGCCCAGCCGCTGGTGGATAGATAAGTACGCGTTAAAAATACCGGTAATGGGTTATGTGCTGAGGTTATCAGGCACGGTATTGTTTTGCCGGGCCATGGGCTTGTTGCTGCGTAGCGGCGTAGTCATGGTCGATGCCTTAACAACGATGGAAAAATTGCACGTCAATAAATACATGGCGAGCCGCATCACCTTTGCCCGCGACCGGATTATGCAAGGCTCGTCATTGGCCGAGCAGATGGAAATCGAATCGGGTTATATGCCGCTGGTCTTGCAAATGACGCGCGTCGGGGAAAATTCGGGAACGCTGGATCAAATCCTGACTGAAATGACCGAATATCATGATGAACTGCTTAAACAAGCCATCGCCACGCTAACCGGCATGATTGCCCCGGCGATGACCATATTTGTCGGCGGCACCATCGGCTTTGTCTATGCAGCCTTTTTGGTCGCGATGTTTGCCGCCGCCGGAGGAAGCCCGAAATGACCTTGCACTACTTTACCCTGGCAATGTTTCTGCTACTGCTGTGTAGCCAGTCGCTGTCGGCCAAACCTCAGTCGGCTCAATCGGCGCAGGAGAACACCAATAAGATTTCCGAAACATTAAATGACCCAACGGCGATGACTGAAGAATTGCAGCGCAGACTTGCAGGGGTATTCATGGCGACAGAAAGCAAGATAACGCCCTCCCCCGTTAACAACGCAGATAAAGGCGAGTTAAAAGATCCTACCCGAATGAATCAAAACTTTAGGGATGCCCTAAAAGGGGTATCCGCAACTACCCCAGGGGCTCCTCCCGGTATTGCCGTACAAAGTTCATCCTTACCTGACATTAAGTTAGTTGCCAGCGTATGCGGTATGCACAAAGATAAAAACCATGCCATGTTACGCATTAACGACAAAACCGAAATGGTCGGCATTGGTGACAAAATCACTACTATAAAAGGGAGTAAAGTCATTGAAATTATCGTTCTGGAAATAGACAAAGGTTATGTCAAAGTCGAAGTGCAGCCAGCTAACGAAACTATTTTTCTACGGTGATTACGCGGGTTCCCAAGCGTCCGCTTCGCACATTATTTTTTTGAGATGCCAAGTCCCGATGGGGCTAACGAAAACTTACAATACAAATGCATAAATTATTATCAAACTCTTCTTTTGTTGTAATTGCGCTGACTTTAACGATGCTGTCCACATCGGCATCCTTGGCCGCCTCTAAACATAAAGCACATCCCGGTCAAGTTATCGAACAAATCGAGTTCCGCGATGTGACCGTAGGCGATGCTTTGCGGATTTTATCGGAGCAATCCAATATCAATATTATCGCCTCCAAGAAGGCGGCCGACATTCCTGTCACCATGTTTCTGCGTCGGGTGACCTCTATTGAAGTTATCGAAGCTCTCGCCAAAACTTACAACCTTTGGTATCAGCGCGATGAAGATTCCAACATCGTCCGTATTTACACGGTAGAAGAATACCGGCTGGAACAGGTCGAGTTTAAAAAGGAAGAAACCGAAATTTTTACGCTGAAAAATGCCAAAAATGCGCTGGATTTGGCTGAGACAGTGCAGAATCTGTTCTACGGTCGGGTACGGGTAAGTTACGGGCAGAACCAGCAACAGTTAATGCTGGATTTACAGCAACGCTTCGCTCGTTTTGATATGGTCGATAAACGGAAAAAACAAAATTTCAGTTTTTCCGACGGAAGCAGTGGCTCTTCAGGCAATGGCGGCACTCAAAATTCTCAAAGTTTAGGGAATCAAAGCAGTAGTGGGCAAGGATTGGGCAGTCAACAATATGGAGGGCAATCAGCAGGCAATCAGCAGTCCAATAACCAAGGCTTCGGCAATAATCAGGGCAACGGCCAGACTAACCAGCGGGGCAGCCAACAAGATGGAAACAACCTTACTCATTCGATTGTCGGCGACATAGAGGAAAGCAGGGGGCAGTTGGATGCCAGTGTACGCCATCAAGCGCCGATTTTTGTCGGCGTGATCAAGCATCAAAACCGGGTATTGGTGCGCACCCGCGATATTGATGCTATGAATGAGATACGAGCCATCTACAAGCGATTGGATATGGAAAGCTCGATGTTATTGATGGAAGTTAAAGTGCTGTCGATTGATTTATCCGATGGTTATGATTCATTGTTTGATTTCAAGGTTAAAAGCAATAACGGCAATATTGCAACCGGAGGAGCGACCGACACGGTGGCCGCATCGCAATTATTGGATACCGGCATAAGGGCGGCATCGGCAGCAATTGCCAATCCTGCGATGCTGGCTACGGTAGTCAGCAATAATTTTGAAGCCCGCTTGCAATTGCTGGAAAAGGAAGACCGTGTCACCCAATTGGCGACACCGATGCTGTTAACATCAAACCAGGAAGTCAGCAGTTTCCTGATGGGATCAACCATACCGGTACTAATTAATTACACTGGAGGTTCGACTACCACCACTGGGGGAGGTCTCAACAGTCCCGCTATAACCCAGACATTGCAAGCCTCTCCTGTTTATGAACAGCGCACCATCGGCAACACACTGCTGTTAACGCCAAACATCAATACCGATAACACCGTCAGCATTCAAATAGTAGTTGAAGAAGCGGCGCTGGTTAAAAACGGGGCGAGTATTCTGGTCCCTGTCACCAATGCCCCACCTCAGGCGCAACTTATCGACATAGTCACCGAAAAAACCTTTAGCGGTTCGGTTATCGCCAAAAGCGGCACAGCGGTTGCTGTGGGCGGCATCATTCAGGAAAATGCAGGCGGACGCGAGAGCAAAGTGCCCATACTCGGCGACATCCCCGGCCTAGGCTTTTTCTTTAGCGAAGAACACCAAGCCCGCGCCCGTACCGAGTTGGTCATCATCATTAAGCCGCACATCATCAACTCCCCGGTTGAAGCGGAAACTATCAGCAAGGAAATGTTAGCCAATAACAGCGTTCATCCCAATGCTGTAAATGGCGACAGCCTCGATATTTATTCCAACCCGGACAAACTTCATAAGGGCTACGTACTGGAGCAGCCTTATAAGGAATACAGCAAACAGGACGTGTTCGATAAATACCGGGATAAAGGCGACTCCAGAGAATTCAGGAATAAGCCGCCTATTTCGCAACAAAGCGAACCCGAAGCTATACCCGCCAATCAACAGGTTTATGTCAATCTGACCCGTTATGCTTCGGAAGCCGTACTCGTGCCAAGTTCCGAACGTAAAGCCGATCCTAAAATCAAAGCGGTTCGATTAGCTCAATTCGTACCGGTTGACCTGTCCTACGATTCCAGAATCAAAGCCTTGCCGGTTGCCGGTTGGCGGCAGGGAGGCATTTATGTAACGGCCCTGGAGTTGCACAATGCTTCATCCGACAGAGTCAGCGTCGATTACCGGCATTTGAAAGGCCGATGGCTGGCATCGACGATTGAAAAAGAAATATTGGACGGTCGCCAAGTCACTCACCTGTATCTGATCTCCTCGCAGCCATTTGAGGAAATTATGGCACAAGCGACCAGACGTTAAACGGTGCGTATATGAAAACCTTATGTCGGCAATATCAACTAACAATAGTCAGCTGCCTAGCCTTGACCAGCCCAATGCAGGCCTTGGCAGCAGGCGATATGCACGGCATGAAAATGTACGTATTCGAACAACAAAACGATAACGACAACACGGTCTTGGCGGTAAAGTCTACTCAGGGCAATGGAGCCGAAAAAAACCTGAAAATGGTAGTGTTCGACGGCGGAGCAGCATCGCAAATTCCGGTTGCTCCCATATCGCCAGAGCATGGGCGAAACATCGGCATTCCGGCAGATGACCAAGCACCGGTGATATTGGATAAATATCCCGGAAAGCAGCAGCCGGAAGACGATATGCAAATCAAAACTTACGGCGAACTGGGCTACCGCAATGATGAGTTGAAATGGAATATTGCTTGGCCGACCGGTACGCCCAACATCGTGTCTGAATTACAGTGGTACAACGTGCATAGCGCCGTCATTACCGGCGGAACCGACATCACCTTTGACAACTGGCAAGCGGACGGCAAAATGAGCTACGGCAAAATTGCAGGCGGGGAAAATCAGGATTCCGATTATGCCAGCGATAATCGCCAAGATGAATTCTCGCGCTCCTATAGCAGCACCAACGACGGCGCTAGCATCGATCTCTCAGCAGGTATCGGTTATCACCTGAACATAGGAAAAAGAAGCTCTACGCCTCTTTTACGCCTGACCCCAAAAGCAGGATATGCCTTCCATACCCAGCAGTTCAATGATAGCCACGGCAATTTGGTGGTCTCCGATCAGGCGAACGCCCGGAAGCTTATTCCCGGCTACAACTCACCGCCTCCGGGTTACTTCAGCGGTTTGGACAGTACCTACGAAGGCACATGGTTTGGCCCTTGGGGCGGATTGACAAGCGAGTTGATAGTCAACGAGCGTTTTTCCCTGCAAGCTGCCGGAGAATATCACTGGGTCGATTACGAAGGCACCGCCAACTGGAATCTGCGTAGCGACTTTCAGCATCCGAAAAGTTTTACCCACAAATCCGGAGGCGAAGGCATAGTTGTTTCCGCCCTGGCACGCTATCTACTGACGCCGGAGTGGATCATCAGATTGTCGGTTCAATATCAGGATTGGCAGGCAAACGATAAGGGTAAAGGAAGATTTAACTTTGCTGATGGCAGTGTCGTCGAAAGCCCTTTTAACGAAGTCAAATGGCAGTCCTATGGACTTAACTTGGGTGTGGATTATGTTTTTTGATTTGGCAAATAGGCGGGTGATTCGTATCTTGCGCTCGTTCCCAAGTTCCAGCTTGGGAACGCAGTCTTGGAAGCTCCAGCTTCCTGTCCCGCACGGATTTCGTGAAGCTGGAGATTCAGTAAACCGGGTTCCCAAGCTGGAGCTTGGGAACCCGCGGAGTAACGGCTTCACCCTGGTCGAAATGACCGTGGTGCTGCTGCTGATTACCCTGCTGGCCAGTGTTGCCGTTCGCGAAACCGCCGAATTGGGTTTTCAGACCCGTTACGAACAAACCAAGGAACGGCTGGAGATGATCAGGCAGGCGATATTGGGTAATCCTAAGTTGGTTATTAACGGGCAGCAGGCGGTCAGCGGGTTTGTCGCGGATATGGGGCGGTTGCCGGATAATTTGCGGGAGTTGATCCACATCAACGGCTATTGTTTTGGTGCTAGAGGTTGGAACAACAAAGTAGATTGCGAAGATGTCGGAAAAGGTAATTCAACGTGGAAGACTTTATGTACGGATAACAACTACACCGACCAGAATAGTTGTGAAACCAATAATGCTACTTGGTTAGGTCGGAAAACATTTGGATATTGTTTTGATAACGTTAATACTCTACTTGCTATCGATGACGAAACCACTTGCCTAGCAACTGTAGGCAATGTTTGGAAGCCCATGTTTTACGGGGGATGGAACGGGCCTTATATAAATATTTCGGGTAATCCAGATGATGCTGATGCGCTTACCGATGGTTGGGGTAACCAAGCAACGTTGGCGACTGATCAGAGTTATGGGTGGTCGTTTTTTCAACTTAACGCATTGACAGGAAACAATCTAGAAGACAGTGGCAACCTCATCATTCAAAGTTTCGGTAAAAACCAGCAAAGGGATAATGCTATTCCAGCCAATACCGATTACGAGAATGACTTTCCACCAAACATCAACCTGTTTGGTGCAGATTACTTTCCGAATCCTGCTGTGCTTCGTCAAAATTGGTTGTTGGATATTAGCCAGAGTATTAGTGTTAATTTTTTAAAAAAATTCGGGAGCGATAAATATTGCGGTTTTTCTGGTCCGGGTACTAACTATACCAGTGAACAATCATGCAAAAACGCTGGGGGAAGTTGGAGCGGATCATCATGCACATTCGACGTTTCAAGTTGTAAATCCGTTGGCGGAAAATGGAAAAGCTGTTTTTTAACACCGGCCTTTTGTGCAAATGCTGGCGGAGTGTCATCGCTGCAATGCCAATTTACAGAAAAATCGTGTAATGCTGCTGGCTCCACTTGGAACACAACAACAAAGCAGTGTCCATTGAGCAGTTCGATTGTTACTAAAGCAGATTGCGCACTAAATGGGGGGGCATGGGTTCAAAATTGCGTATTTGATAATGCAGCTTGTTCAGCTACTCCTACAGGCGGCACCCATTCGGTTGGAACTTGGGAATCAACAGCCCCAGCATCTTGCTCATTTACTACTCAATCGGAGTGTTACAACATTGGAGGGCGCAGTAGCAATATTATTAGTGGACAATCTACAGGTGACGAATGCTATATGAGTCACGCCGAATTTTCAGGGAATCAATATTCGCCTGAAAGTTGTCAAACCGCTTCGGGAAATTGGAAGGGTCGTATTTGTATGAATGTATTTTACCGCCGGAATGGTGCAGTAGTTTATAGCTCTAGTTTACCGACGAATATATCTGAAGATGGTAGTTACCAAACAGTTCAATTTAGTTTCCCAAATTACAATAACCAAACTGATTGTGAAAATAATAATGGCACTTGGGACGGTACATTAAACCAATGTTTTTATAATGTCCCTATCGGCCAGGACGCCATCGGCATCTACGAATACGACGGCGACTGCGATCCAGTCAACAATCCGCTTTATCCGGCTGACAAACAGAACCCCATTCAAGTGGATTTTCACCCGCATACCGCCTTGCCGGTAATCAATTGGTGATAAAAAACGGAATAAACCACAGAGACACGGAGACGCAGAGAAAAATGCATCGTTCCCACGCTCCGGCGTGGGAATGCAGTCCGGGACGCTCCAGCGTCCAGTCTCACTAAACCGCAGCAATAAAAAAGCATTATGGAAAGAAGTCGCTATACGATAACCGAACCCGGTCACTGCACTAATGCCCTGCCCGATACCGGCCACCTGTTTTCACGCGCCATGAGACGGTGCAAATTACTCTCGATTTCTGAAAGCGCGAAGGCTTATGGCTTTAATTTCAGGTTTAATTGCGCAAGCGGAAGTCGACGCTGGAGCGTCTTAGACTGCATTCCCACGCCGGAGCGTGGGAACGATAATGCGCTCGATAAAAGCCGCTACACGATAACCAAGCCCGGTCACCGCACTAATGCCCTGCCCGATACCGGCCACCTGTTTTCACACGCCATGAGACGGTACAAATCGCTCTCGATTGCTGAAAGCGCGAAGGTTTTGCTCTCGTTCCCACGCGCCGCGTGGGAATGCAGTCCGGGACGCTCCAGCGTCCCGCCTCACTAAACTACAACAATAAAAAACATTATGGGAAGAAGTCGCTACACGATAACCGAGCCCGGCAAGCCGCATTTCATGACCTGTACGGTACTGGAATGGCTGCCCGTTTTCACGCGCCCTGAGACGGTACAAATCGTACTCGACTGCTGGCGTTACCAAAGAGAGCATGAAGATTTACGGCTTTATGGTTACGTCATTTTAGAAAATCATTTGCATTTTATTGCACAGGCAAAAGACTTGAATAAATGTATAAACAGTTTCAAGTCTTATACGGCGCGACGGATTATCGACCATTTGCAGGCACAGCGTGTTAAGCGCTTATTGACACATTTACGTTTTTTCAAGCGAGCGCATAAAACTGACCGCGAGTATCAGTTCTGGCAAGAGGGCGTTCATGCCGAACTGGTCTTTAGCGAGGCAATGATGCGGGAAAAATTGGACTACATTCACGCCAATCCGGTGAAACGCGGTTATGTGAATTTAGCAGAGCATTGGCGATATTCGAGTGCCGCTAATTATGCTGGGTTGGCAGGATTGATTGATGTCGACTCCTGGTGAAGTCGACGCTGGAGCGTCTTAGACTGCATTCCCACGCCGGAGCGTGGGAACGATAATCTTCGTGAATTAATTTAAATAGGTTAGCTATGACAGGAAAACGATACCTTAATACCTTGCAACAAGGCGTGACGCTGCTGGAATTGTCCGTGGTGTTGCTGATACTCGTCGCCCTTGCCGGACTGGCAGTGCCCTATGTCGGCAGTATCGGCGGCACGGCCAGTTGCCAAACTACCGATGCTACGATGCATGCGGTTAAGGAGGCGATTATGGGGGGAGCTGCCGGAGCTGGGTTTTATGGGGATACTTTGGGACGCTATCCTTCACTCCAAAGCACTCCAACGAATTATTCGCTTACTTATCTTTTTGAACAAGGTGGCTGGCGAGCTTACAACCCCAAAACCGCCGTTGGCTGGCGTGGGCCGTATTTACAAAATGGCGGGATATTGAGTTCGGAAAGCGCTGCAAATTTGGATACCTCTTTTACAGCCTATGATGCTATAAACAACCCCAACGGCAAGGCTCATATCAATCATCGTGTAATTGCCATTACCCAAGTTTTCGATGCTTGGCATCGTCCCATTATTCTTCAGGTACCTGAGACATGCAGCATTTCTTTAAATTCTTTGGATTGTGCCCGTTTGGTCTCGGCCGGCAACGATGCAGTAATCGATACCGGAATAAACGATGAGAGTGCAGATCCCCGCAATGATGATCGAGTATTATTTCTCAAAATTCCCGACCCAAAATCAGGGGGCAATACCCCTTGCGATCAGAGTTAACAAATTCAAAACAAAAGTACTAAGCCAGAAACATCAGGCTCTGTAAAAACAAACCAAATAAATTGAAAATTATGAATAACGCCTTAAACAACCTGCTGGAAGCGGCTAATCAAATTATCCTCGGCAAAGACCGGCAAATCCGTTTGGCCGTTTGCTGTCTGCTGGCAAAAGGCCATTTATTGATTGAAGATGTGCCGGGCGTGGGCAAAACCACGCTGTCCCATACCTTGGCTAAACTGTTCGGCATGGATTACCAGCGCATTCAATTCACCAGCGATATTTTGCCTGCCGACATCATCGGCTCTTCGGTTTTTGTGGTCGATCAGCAGCAGTTCAAATTCCATCCCGGCCCTATTTTTAAGCAAATGATTCTGGCCGATGAGATCAACCGCGCCACGCCCAAGGCGCAAAGCGCTTTGCTGGAGGCGATGGAGGAAAAACAGGTGACGGTAGAAGGCACTACTTACCAGTTGCCAAAGCCGTTTTTTGTGATTGCTACGCAAAACCCCTCTTCCCATATCGGCACTTTTCCGTTGCCGGAGTCGCAATTGGATCGGTTTTTAATGCGCATTGAATTGGGTTATCCCGATCGCCACGCAGAACGCGAATTACTGGCAGGGCAATCGCGTCATATGCTGCTGGAAAATTTGCCGGTGCAAATGCCGGTTGAGCAGCTGCTGGTTTTGCAACAAGCGGTCAGTCGTGTTTACGCATCCCCGGCTTTGCTGGATTATGTACAGGCTATCATTGCGTTCACTCGACAGGCCAATCAATATCACTGCGGCTTGTCGCCGCGCGGCGGTTTGGCTTTGCTGACAGCGGCCAAGGCTTGGGCTTTGATAGCCGGGCGCGATGCGGCTGTCCCGGAGGATGTGCAAGCGGTTTTGCCTGCGGTCGCCGGGCATCGCATCCGTTCAGGCATGGGCGATTCCGAGACGATTGTGGCTACGATTTTAACCCATGTGGCTGTTCACTGAGTACATCAAAAAGGTTCAGGATGGATAAGGCTAAACTTTCTTTTAAACAACGACTTAAACTCAGCCGCTTTTTCAGGGGCGAGCCTCCGTTCAGCGGCCCGGTGGAACTCACTCAACGCCGGGTGTTTATCCTGCCTACCCAACGCGGTCTGGGCATGGTCTTTACCATTTTGTTGCTGCTGCTGATTGCCTTTATTTACAACAATAATTTGGTCTATATGCTCGGTTTTTTGCTGGCGAGTATCTTTTTTGTCACCATTTTGCATACCTTTAAAGCGTTGGCCGGACTGGTTGTGCAGGCAGGTTTCGTGCAGCCGGTATTTGCCGGGGAAGCGGTCGAATTTACGCTGACGGTGACTAACCCTGGCAATCAACCGAGAACGGCATTAACCGTAACGCTGGAAATCGAGCAATCTTTTACCCTTGATGCCGACGCCTGCAAGACCTTAAGGCTGCAAGCAGCCGCGCGAAAACGGGGCTGGCAGTTAATCGATACGGTCACCTTTTCCAGTTGTTATCCATTGGGTGCGTTTCGCGCATGGTCGCCGCTCAGGTTTGACAGCAAGGTACTGGTTTACCCCAAACCCAGCGCTTTTTCTTTGCCTTTTCCTGTCGGCGAAGGTCAACAGCCATCAGGGCGGCGCCGGATTGAGCGCTCGGGGCACGATGATTTCAACGGCATTCGCGCTTATCAGTCGGGCGATCCGTTGCGGCAAATCCACTGGAAAGCTTATGCCAAGGGCCAGGGTCTGTTCAGCAAGCAATACGCAACCGATGCGGGTAGCTTGGAGTTGTGGCTGGATTACCGGAATACGCCAGGCGCTAATGTTGAAGATCGTCTTAGCCAGCTGTGTCGCTGGGTTATCGATGCCGAAAATGAGGGGGTACGCTATGGCTTGCAGATTCCAGGCAAAAAAATTGCGCCTGATTGCGGCATGAATCATTACGCCGCCTGTTTGGAATCATTGGCGCTGTTTTAAAAAAATCATGTTAGCGTTCAGTCCCTCTTCTTTGGGAAAGAAGGACTCTGAACAGGTACATCAATATTACTCAACTTATTTCGTGTTCGCGTCCAAGTCTATGGATAATTATCTCAAACCGCCGGTTTTACTGTTATTGCTAAGTGCAGTCGGTCTGGTTACTGTCCCGCATATCGGCCATGTTCCGCTGCCGCTGTCGGTTCTGTTTTTTGCTTTGCTGTTCTGGCGATTGCTGGGGGTTTGGCGACCGCGTTATCTGCCGAATGGCAAGGTCATTTTTCTACTCACTCTTTCCGGCATCGGTTTATTGTATAGTCAGCACACCGGGGTATGGGGACGGGATGCTGGAACGGCGGTATTTATTGCGGCTTTGGGTCTTAAGTTGTTGGAGCTTAACAAGAAACGCGATGTGTATCTGCTCACTTATTTGGCGTTTATTGTTGCCGCGTCGCAATTTCTTTATCAACAGAATATTGTCATAGCCGCTTATAGTTTGCTGGTTTGCTGTATTTTATTGGCGGTTCTGGTGGCGATCAACAGTGCTCAGCAACAAAACAAAATTGCCTTACGCTCTGCTACGACGATTGTGTTACAAGCCTTACCTCTGACTATCATCATTTTCGTTCTGTTCCCAAGAATGCAGGCACCGGCTTGGGAGCTGATCGATAATGACAAGAGTCAGGCGCAGTCCGGGCTAGGCGAAACTTTGGAACCCGGATCGATTAACAAACTTGCCATGTCGCCGCAATTGGCTTTCCGAGTTAAGTTTAACGGCGAGTTACCGCCGCAGAATCAGCTTTATTGGCGCGGCCCGGTTTTTTCTTATACCGATGGTAAAGTTTGGCGAGTAATGAAACATGATTATGTTGTTTTTTACCAGGACAAGCTGAAATTTTCAGGGAAAGCCTATCAATACACTCTGTTGTTGGAACCGCAAAATCATAATTGGGTTTATGCGTTGGACATGCCGGTTCGATTGGATGCCTCTGTGCAACGCAACGGCAATTATCAGCTCATCAGTCGAACCAGATCGGGCGAAGCGGCTGAATTCTCGCTGCTGTCCTATCCGCAATACAATACCGGTTACATCACCAAAACCGAATTCCACGAAAATCGCCAGCTGCCTGGCAGGCCATCCAATCGGATTGACGATTTGGTTAAGCATCTGCATGGTTTTGAGAACAAGCCGGAGCTGTTTATTCAGCAAGTTCTGGATTATTTCCGTACCCAGCATTTCAGCTATAGCCTGCAACCGCCGTTAATGGAAAACAGTCCGATTGAGACTTTTTTGTTTGAAGCCAAAAGCGGATTTTGCAATCACTACGCAACGGCTTTTGTCTATCTGATGCGGGTTGCCGGTATTCCGGCGCGGGTGGTTAGCGGCTATCAGGGCGGTGAATTCAATTCGGTCGGTCAGTTTCTGGAAATCAGACAGGCCAATGCTCATGCCTGGGCGGAAGTCTGGCTGAAAGGCAAGGGCTGGATCCGGGTTGACCCGACTACGGCTATTGCGCCTGATCGAGTTGATCAGGGTATTAATGTCCAAAAACAGGTCGAAACCGGTGCGATGAGTTTAACAGCGATTGAAGCGAATCAATGGGACGGTCAATTCGGATTAAAACAAGCAGAACAACTCTGGAATAGTCTGGATTACCACTGGCAACGCTGGATTATCGGATATGGCGGTGAAAATCAGTCTTTGCTTTTATCAATCATCGGTATTGGCGGCTTGCTTGAGGCTGTGTTTTGGGTGCTTGCCTCAACTGGACTAATACTGCTGATATTGGCCGCCTGGTTATTAAAAACCCGGCGTAAACCGGAAGATCCGGCCATTGTATTGTATCGGCAGTTTTGCCGAAAAATGGCAAAGGCCGGTGTGGTTATCAGGTTGGGTGAAGGCGCCAATGATTTTGCTATTCGGGCCAAAACCCAAAGGCCGGAAATTGGCGATTTTATTGATGAGATTACTCGACTTTT
>JADHTX010000068.1 GCA_016784875.1 Methylobacter sp. | reverse complement strand
TATATGGTTAAGATCGTTGAGAACTGGTGGTGTCCGTTTGGTCATGACAAAAAGGAAGGTTATAACAACGCCAAGATCGATAAGTCTTTTTGGCATATATATGCTGAAGATATTGCCAAATTGGAACCGGAAGATCGCGATAATCCAATCTGGAATGAGGACGCGGAAAAGTAATTTAGACGAAGGGTGAAAGGCGAAACAGCCTTCCTACTGGCCTTAACCCTTCGGGTTTTTTAAAACTATCATGCGTATCGGACCTTATCAACTTGAAAATAATCTAATTCTGGCGCCTATGGCCGGTATCACTGACCGCCCGTTCAGAGAATTGTGCAAGCAGTTCGGTGCTGGTTTAGCGGTATCAGAAATGGTGGCATCCAATCCCGCTTTACGTCAGCACAAAAGAACGCTTTTAAAAGCTGATCATGATGGCGAAACCGGCATTCGTTCCGTACAGATTTTAGGTACCGATCCTCAACTAATGGCTGATGCGGCAAAACTCAATGCTCAGCGGGGCGCACAGATCATCGATATAAATATGGGCTGTCCTGCAAAAAAAGTGTGTTCAGTTGCCGCAGGTTCCGCGCTAATGAGAGATGAAGTCCTGGTAAAGCGTATTCTTGATGCAGTCGTTAATGCGGTCGATATTCCGGTCACGTTAAAAATTCGTACCGGCTGGGATTTACATAGCCGAAATGCTGTTGAAATAGCTAGAATAGCCGAAAATGCGGGTATTGCTGCATTGACTATTCATGGCAGAACTCGTGCCTGTAAATTTAACGGTCAGGCCGAACATGAAACCGTTAAAAAAGTGAAGCAGGCCATTAGCATTCCGGTTATCGCCAACGGCGATATTGATACCCCTGAACAAGCGCAATTTGTGTTACAAACTACCGGCGCGGATGCCATCATGATTGGTCGAGGCGCTCAAGGAAATCCATGGCTATTTAGCGAAATAAATTACTTTATCAACTACGGTAAACACCTTGAAAAACCAACAGTTACAGACATACACAGTATACTCATGAGTCATTTGGATAAACTATACGGCTTCTACGGAAATGTAAGCGGTGTTAGAATAGCTCGTAAACATATAGCTTGGTATTTTAAACATTTTGCTCCTGTAGCTCAGGATAGCAAAATGAAGATTAACCGGGCACAATGCCCGTCTAAACAGATAGCGCTGATTAATTCGGCATTCGATTTTTTAACTACCGACAGTGCTGCATAGTATGAACATTAACGCATCCCCAAAAAGTGCTGAAATAATCAATATAGACAGTAAAAAAGCTTCTGTTATTCCGTTGAGCGCTCATGTTAAACAGACTGTGGAGCAATATTTTTTGCATCTGAATGGTCATGATGCGGTTGATCTGCATGCTATGGTCATTGCCGAAGTCGAAAAGCCTTTACTGAAAGCGACACTGGAGCACGCAGGCAACAACCAAACCAAAGCGGCTAAAGCATTAGGTTTGAGCCGCAGTACTTTGCGAAAAAAACTGGAATTCTACGGTTTGTCCTAAGATTCCATCAAGCTGGGTTTAACTGCTCTAGTTCTAATCGTTCCACCTTTCATCGAAGAGATCTGCATGAACAAAAAAATCACTCGCGCTCTGGTTAGCGTATCCGACAAATCCGGCATCGTGGATTTTTGTCGAGAGCTCAACCAATTGGGTATCGAAATTCTGTCTACCGGCGGTACCGCTAAAACTTTAGCTGAACATAACATTCCGGCGACCGAGGTTTCCGATTACACCGGTTTTCCGGAAATGATGGATGGTCGGGTTAAGACTTTACATCCCAAAGTCCACGGCGGCATTTTGGCGCGTCGAGGCATAGATGATGCGGTGATGGCGGCAAACGGCATTAAGCCAATCGATATGGTGGTCGTCAATCTGTATCCATTTGAGCAAACCATCGCCAATCCGGATTGCGATTTTGCTACCGCCATTGAAAACATCGACATCGGCGGTCCAACCATGATCCGAGCCGCAGCCAAGAATCATGCCGATGTTGCAGTCATAGTCGATCCCAGCGATTACGCATCGATTATTGCCGAATTGGAAAACGACAACAGCCTTACTCAGCAAACCCGTTTCAATTTGGCGCTGAAAAGCTTTGAACATACGGCGTGTTATGACACCGCGATTGCGGTCTATCTGAGCAACATTCGCTGTGCCGGTTCTTGCGGCATACATACCATCCCTGGCGATAACGACGTTCAATTCCCTGAAACGCTGAACTTGCAGTTTTACCATAACCAGAGCATGCGTTACGGGGAAAACCCTCATCAAAATGCAGCGTTTTACCGAGAAAAATCACCGGCTAGCGGTACTATTGCCGCCGCCAAGCAACTGCAAGGCAAGGAATTATCCTACAACAATATTGCCGATGCCGATGCGGCGCTGGAATGCGTCAAATCATTTAGCGATCAAGCAACCTGCGTTATCGTCAAGCATGCCAATCCGTGCGGCGTCGCCCAAGCTGACAATCTGCTTGAAGCTTACGACAAGGCTTATGCCACCGACCCGACCTCGGCATTCGGCGGAATTATCGCGTTTAACCGGGAGCTGGACGAACAAACAGCTGCTGAAATCATCAAGCGTCAATTTGTCGAAGTCATTATTGCGCCGTCTATCAGCACGGCTGCGCTAGCAATACTGACAGAAAAACAAAATGTTCGTGTGTTGGAATGCGGACTATGGGACAGCAATAACCAGGCATCTCTTGATTTCAAACGCGTTGCCGGTGGTTTGCTGGTTCAGGACAAGGATCTTGGCGAAATAACCGCCGCCGATGTCAAAATAGTCAGCAAGCGCGCCCCGACCGAGCAAGAGCTGGCCGATTTATTATTTGCCTGGAAAGTCGGAAAATTTGTCAAGTCCAATGCGATTGTATACTGCAAAAACGGCCAGACTATCGGGGTAGGCGCAGGACAAATGAGCCGGGTTTACTCAGCCAAAATCGCAGGCATCAAAGCCGTTGATGCAGGCTTGGATGTTCCGGGTTCCGCGATGGCATCAGATGCATTTTTTCCATTCCGGGACGGTATCGATTCCGCCGCCGAAGCGGGCATTACCGCAGTGATTCAACCCGGCGGCTCAATGCGGGATAATGAAGTCATAGCCGCAGCCGATGAGCATAACATCGCAATGGTCTTTACCGGTATGCGACATTTCAGGCATTGATTAAAGAACAACGTCCAGGGACGGCACGTAAAACACGAAAAATTTTTTATCGCTCACTCTTTTCGTGCCTTTCGTGTTTTTCGTGGACAACTAATCACGGGCAATCAGTCGCCCTCCAAAACACACGAGAATCACCATGAAAATCCTCATTGTCGGCAGCGGCGGACGTGAACACGCCCTTGCCTGGAAAGCCCAGCAATCGACCAAAGTCGAAAAAGTATTTGTCGCGCCGGGTAATGCCGGAACTGCGCTGGAACCGTTAGTTGAAAACATCGCCATCGCTGTCAACGATATAGCGGCACTACTTGCATTTGCGCAGAAAGAAGCTATAGACCTAACCATTATCGGCCCTGAAGTACCCCTGGTTTTGGGTATTGTTGACCTTTTTCAGAAAGCGGGGCTAAAGTGCTTTGGCCCAACGGCAAAAGCCGCTCAGCTTGAAGGGTCGAAGACTTTTTGCAAAGACTTTATGATACGCCACAACATCCCAACCGCAGCTTTTCAATCCTTTACCGACCAGCAACAAGCCATAGCTTATGTTCGGCAACAAGGCGCGCCGATCGTGGTCAAGGCCGACGGTCTGGCAGCTGGTAAAGGCGTAATCGTCGCCCAAACCGAGCTGGAAGCGATAGCCGCCGTTGAAGACATGTTATCCGGTAATGTGTTCGGCGAGGCCGGTAATCGTGTTGTCATCGAAGAGTTTCTAACCGGTGAAGAAGCCAGTTTTATTGTGATAGCCGACGGTAAACATGCCCTGCCGATGGCGACTTCTCAGGATCATAAGGCGCGTGATAATGGCGATCAAGGCCCTAACACCGGCGGTATGGGCGCTTATTCCCCAGCGCCTGTCGTCACCCCTGAAATACACGATAAAGTCATGCGCGATGTGATCGAGCCGACCCTAAAGGGCATGGACGAAGACGGATTGCCTTATACCGGATTTTTATATGCCGGATTGATGATTAGTGCCGATGGCTCCATTAAAGTGCTGGAATACAACTGCCGTTTCGGCGACCCTGAAACGCAGCCAATCATGATGCGCTTAAAAAGCGATCTGGTAGAGCTTTGCGAAGCCGCTCTGGCTGGTAATCTCGATAAAGCCACTAGCGATTGGGATGATCGTGCCGCATTAGGCGTAGTATTGGCGGCTGGCGGTTATCCCGATGCCTACCAAAGTGGCGCGGTTATTTCCGGATTGCCAAGCGAAGAGCATGAAGATCGTAAAGTATTTCATGCGGCTACCAAAAAAATCGGCAACGAACTAGTCACGACTGGTGGAAGGGTTTTATGTGTTTGCGCGTTAGGTAATGATGTTAAAGAGGCTCAAAGTAAAGCCTATGAACTTGCCAATAACATACATTGGGATAGGGTCTATTACCGTACTGATATTGGCTGTAAGGCGGTTCGTTGAGTTGCAGGTTTTCTCTGGTTATTTATATGCAGCAGTAAGAAATATAAAGTAATAAAAAATAGGATTATCACGCATGCAAAAAATGAATGATACCTATATTTTTAATAAATATTTCGAGATGATCCCTGCAACTTCCGATGAACTTAAACATGAGGTATATAAGTTACGTTATCAAGTCTATAGTACTGAGAATGGAGATAAAACCGGATTTAACAAATTTATAAATCATGCTGATGGAATGGAGTTTGATGAATATGATTTGCATTCGAGTCATTATCTTATTCGTCATCGTGAACTTGGAATGTATATGGCAACGACCCGTCTTATTTTGCCGGATGTAAATATTAGAGAAAAACTATTCCCTATTGAACAACACAGTCAGATTGATAATGTTGATTTATTAAAAACTATGCCCCGACATAATCTGGCTGAGTTGTCCCGATTTTGCATATCGAAAGAGTTTAGACGAAGAAGAATCGATCAGTATTTATTTGCGAATAATGATGATTCAGAGAATTTATTGGCATATGAAGAGAAGCGGAGTTCTTCACATTTGACGCTGGCTTTGTTTTCTTGTGCTATCAAGATGAGCGCTGAAAATAATATACATTATTGGTACGCCTTTATGGAGCCTGCTTTGATAAGGGTTTTTTCGGCATTTGGCATACATTTTGTCGAGATTGGCCCATTGGTGGATTTCTATGGGATGCGAAGACCTTGTGTAATCAAGGTAGCTGACCTTTTGGATAGCGTAGCTAAAAAAGATTTAAATTATTGGAGCATGCTGACTAATAGCGGACAATTCCGACCACGATAAAACAGCCGAACTTCACTGCAACAATGTATCGGTATCTTGAAAATCCTCCTATATTTTTTTATTAAAAGCCAACCGCAGCTTCAATATAAAAGCTTCTTCCCTGCATCGGAATATTTTGCGGTAACGCAAAACTGGCAGGTTCAAGATTATTGGCATCGAACATATTATGTATAGAAGCTGCCAGATTAAGGTGTCCAAATAATTTCTTGCCTCTTAATGTTAAGTCAACTGTTTCATAATCTTTCAATGATCTGTTATCGTTTGATACACGAGTTCGGCTGCCAATCCAGTTAATTTGCGGCTGTAATTGCCACTGCGGTAGAAATTGCCAGCCGACAGCGGTATAAACATGATGCTCAGGGACACCAGTTACGCGGTTTCCCGTGGCGACGTTACGAGCATTTTGCCAGGCATAATTACCCATCACATTCCAATTTTCAGTGGCTTGCCAGTTCCATTCCAGCTCGGTTCCGTAGCCGTTTTGTTTGCCGCTATTTTCAAAGGTAACCGATCCTGCCGGTATGGCGATAAGGTTGTCGATTTCATAGTAATACACATTGGCCGCTGTTCTCAGTGTAGAAAATGGTCGATAATCCAGGGCCCATTCGATGGTATTAATGGTTTCCGGTTTTAACTGCTTGTTGCCTACGACGACCGGATTATTTTGGTTGCCTTGTTCCGAGAAACTCGGTGCTCTAAAGGCTTTGCCATACAAAAGCTTGCCGGTAAGTTGTTCATTAATGTCCCAAACTAGGGCGGCACGCGGATTGACGGTACTACCAAAATCAGAATAGTTATCAAAGCGCACACCGGCTGTCAGCTGCCAGTTTTTAGCAAATTGCCATTCATCCTGTGCTACACCAGACCAAATAGAACGATGAGTATCGGGTAAGTAAACAAACTGGGAACCAGTTACATCAGTTAAGTTACCATTAACTAAAGTAGGCAGCGGTGCGCCATAGCCAAAATTTCTACTCTCACGAGTAGTAATTTCTTCATACCGAAAGCTCGTACCTAAGCGTAACAAATGGTTGTCCCAACCCTTATAAACCGAACCCAACTCGATTGAGGGGATTTTCTCCAATCGGCCTAATTTATCATTGACACCGTTAGGAAATAAAGTCCTGGGAGTTAAAGGATCAAGCGTATTTGCAATATTTCCAGCCGCAGTGACCGGAAGGCTGGCATTATTCGGAAAAACTTGAAATGCCGCGTCAAAATCTGCGTGCAGGTAGCTTAAATGTGCTGTCAATTCTACATCGCCAAACCAGTCTTCTGTCGAAAAACGCAGGTCTCCCAGATATTGCTCCCCGTTAGTCTTACCACTTGGATCTAGCGTTGTGTTAACACCAGCACGAGTACCGCCATTAATTTCATTAAAGCCCCAGAAACCAATATCCCAATGTTTACGCTGTAGCGAGAGATGCCCATTGAAAGTTTCATAGCGTGTATTCATTGCTCCGGGGGCTAACGAGGCATGAGTCCCAAACGCATTATCTTTGCTAGTTTGAGCGTCGGCATTAAGAATCCGTCCATTATCGCCATTGGTATGCTGATATTGTAAACTGGCCGCAATATCCCATCCCGCCCATTGTGTACTGTGCTGCCCCCAACCGCTCCGCGCACTGTGATCACCCACGCGGGCGCCGATTTTTGTGCCATTAATATCCTTGGCTTTTTTGGTAATGATGTTGATAACGCCGGCAAATGCATCCGCCCCGTATAGGGCTGAACCCGGGCCTCTAATGACTTCTACCCGTTGGATTGCTTCAACGGGTAATTCCAAAGCAGACATCAAGGTGCCGCGGAACGGGGTAGTAATGCGCGTTCCGTTTAACATTACCAGGAGTTGTGAGTTGGTTGGGTTTTGTATGCCGCGAATGCTGTAGTTGTAATCATAAGTACTTCTTTGTAGGCTACCATGCATACCCGGTACTGTTTCCAATACTTCATGTAATTCCGTTGCGCCCATGGATTTGATTTGCTCAGCGGTAATCACACTGGTTACTGCCGCAGACTGGGAAACAGGCTTGGGAGTGCCTGTAGCAATAGTGACGGATGTCTCTGCTAATTCAGCCGGTGACATCGCAAAAAAAACTTCCACATTTTCTGTTCCGGCCTGAACAGGGAAGCTGTAATGCAGTATCAGCACAAAACAGTTAACAAGGAGTATGATTTTGGCTGTCATTTTGACATTTCCGTAAAAGGATTTATAAGTTTAAGCTCATCCAAAGGCACGGGTTTACCAATACCGTAGCCTTGCGCGTAATCCACGCCTAACTCACTAAGCAAATTAAAGATCTGTTCGTTTTCAACAAATTCGGCGATTGTCTTTTTATCCATAACATGCCCGACTTCGTTAATCGATTTAACCATCGCAAGATCCACTTCATCATCAAGTATGTCTTTAACAAACAAGCCATCAATTTTAAGGTAGTCGACCGGTAAGTTTTTTAAATAGGCAAAAGAAGATAAGCCGCTGCCAAAGTCATCCAGTGAAAATAAACAGCCCCGCTCTTTTAATTGTTTAATGAATTTAGTTGCATAGGACAAATTGGCGATGGCGGCTGTTTCGGTGACTTCAAAACAGATTTTATGTGCCGGAATTTCCCATTTGGAGAATTGCTCAGCAAGAAACACCAACATGGTTTTATCTGTCATTGACAGGCCGGATAAATTTACCGAACACAACGATAAATTATCGAGAAACCCCGGTTTCGTCGCAATCCATTCAAACAAATGGCTGATAACCCAGCGATCCAGTGCGGGAGCAAGATTATAACGCTCTGCCGCTGGTAAAAATGCGCCGGGAGGAATAATGCGGCCATTATCGTCTTGATAACGAACCAGCGTCTCAAAATGCATGCCATTATCATGATGAGCAACTGGGACTATCGGTTGCCCATACAGGCAAAATCGATTTTGTTCCAGTCCCTGTTGAATTTTTTCCACCCATTGCATTTCTCCCTGTCTCATGGCTAATTCTTGATCATCGGGACGATAAACATGTACGCGATTACGACCATTATCTTTCGCCACATAGCAAGCGGCATCGGCTTCTTTTAACAGATTGACGGCATTGCCACTGGAATCGTTTATTGCCGAAATACCAATACTCACGCCAATGGTAAAGCTTTTACCTTCCCAGGCAAAACGGAAATCTTTAACTAAATCGCGTAAATTTTCGCAGGCTAACAGCGCCTCATTTAGTGAGCAATTGCTCATCAGCACACCAAACTCGTCACCGCCCAAGCGGGCTACAAAATCTTGTTTCCTAATATGTTTCCTTATCAACTCACCCAGCTGTCTAAGCAATTCATCGCCGGCAAGATGTCCGCAGGTATCGTTAACCACTTTAAATTGATCCAGGTCTAGATAACACAAAACATGTTCCGAGTTATCGGTATAAGCCAATGTTACCAACTGCTTGATATAACAATCGAATTGACTGCGATTAGCCAAGCCCGTCAAAGCATCATGAGTTGACTGAAAAGCAATTTTTTCGCTCAATAACCGGGCTTCTGTTATATCTTCGCCCACTAATAATAAACTGTTTTGCTGGTGTTCATTTTCGACCAATCTCGCAGTGGTTCGAACCCAAATTGTCTTTCCTTGATTACAAAGCTGTCTAATATCCTGTTTATAGACTAGTAAAGGTTTGGTCAAACAATGTTCAATCAATTCATGCATGATAGGGAAATCGTCGACATGAACAAAATCGAAAATCAAACAACCTTGCAATTCGTCAATAGTCAAACCCAAATGCCGAGCGCCGGTACGATTGACTGATAAAATACGACCATCAATATTTAAATTATATATCATTGTCGGATTATCATCATAGAGCGCCAAATAACGGTCTTTTGCCCGAGTCAAAGCCTGGTTTTGAGTTTCAACGGTATCAATTAAGCCATTAAAGGCGTCAACCAAAACACCTAGCTCATCATCATTAATTTTAACGGCTCTCAATGAATAATCTTTTGTATCACTAATCTTTTTTACCTTATCGACTAGCTTTTTTATGGGTGAGGAAATAAGCGCTAACAATGGTGCCGATAAAAAGAAACTTAATATTGATACTCCAGCTAAAACTAAAAGTATAAGTCCGGAAAACTGTACTTTACGCCAATAGGCCAAGGTCAAATCTGCATGAATATAGACCGTGCCTAATTCTGCGCTATCAACAATCATCGGTTCAACTATAAATAAGTGATCTTTTTCAAATCGGGTTATCTCAGATCTAATGAATGAAGGGCATTCTAAAGTTTCATGATTTTGTTTCAGAAATCGGACAAAGACAGCGCCTTGTCCATCATATAGGCATGCTAACTGCACACTAGGCAAATTATCGAAGATGGCCAAATTTTCAACGGCTAAATCCCTGTCCCCAAACAGTAATGCAGCAGTGCTGCGATTACCTACCATTCGAGCCAGAGTGGATAAATCATCCTGGGTATTCTTTTGAAACTCTGAGATTTCCAGCGCTATTAACAACACGCCGGCAAATAAAAGAGAGGTAACGCTGGAAAATGTTAATATCAGCAGTAGCTTATGGTTTATAGATAGATTGCGAATGAGTCTAATCATGACTGTCTCCGTCAATTAACTCAGCAACTTCTAATAGTTTGGCGCTGATTTTTAAATCGCTTTGTTGAAGTGTTTTTAGATTAATTTGTAACTTTATTTTGCCTGCCCTGTTAACAAAGCCAATCATTCCGTTTTGAGTTGCAAACTCTTTGCTTTCACCTACGGTTAATGATTTATTGGCATCGAGAATATTAAGTATGTCTTTGTTTAACAAGTTCTCTTCTATGGAAGCGCTGAAAAAAAGAATATGACAATGCAGGTCTATATTAAGGCTATTAAATCTGAATAGTTTAATAGGACGTCCAAATGCTGATCTCCGTTCGATGGGGTCTATCAAATTACCAAAAGGGTCTTCACCCACAATACATATATTGAAGGTTTCGCTATCATCATCAGGCCAAGAAATAAATTTGGTGAAATTATATAAATAACCGGCCTTTACCTTATATTCGACATCGGCGTCATTAGCGATGACTTGCTGTGAAAGCAGTAAGGCTAAGCCAAATAACACACCTGTTAAGTAGGCAATTTTCATTTATTCTGGCGCGTAGGATAATTGGCTGAAGGCGTATAGGATACTTGAGTTTGCATAAGCGTTTTGTGAGTGAGTATAGACATTATTTAGTCATGTTTATTATTTTATTATTTAAATCTGGTTGATTAATGTGCAGCAAAAACCTTCATCATTTTCCCTGATGCGGTATAGAGACCACATCGGGTCTATTGATATTGGTTGAGTGTATGCTTAGTTTTGTGAAGGTCGACGGCTTGATCATGCATAGCAATGCAAAAAATGTCTGGTACGGCGCTTCTGCCTGTTAGCACCAAAGCAACAAATATCGCTTGGGAAAGCTTTCCGGGCTTGGCGTTGACTTTAATTGCGGGAACTTTGTGATGCTGGTTTTATGTCTGGGATCTCGTAGGCATTAGGAAAAATTAGTCTGATCGGCATAGGGCATATCTGTGCTGAGCGTGATGCTTTTACTGGCGCGCTGGTAATATCCCCGCTGCCAATTGAAGGTCGAGAGAGCTATGTGCAGGAGTATATTGGGCAGAAAACTGCCGTCTGCGCTTTTATCGGCTCAACTGCTGATTTTTTCATGGTCGCAAGCTGGAGGCACATGTTGCCCCGTCCGAAACATTTTGTGACGCGTCAGTGTAACCATTTTGTTTGGGTATTGCAAAAACGTAAGTAGTGGTATTGCTCTTGAGTTGGGGCGCGTAAAGTTGCCGCCAAATATACACCAGCTCCTGCCCCTACAAAACCATAAGCCTATTCCAGATCTTCGTCAGTCTGTTCTTAAATTTAAGATTTTCGCATGTTGATACATCAAGTCTTTCAGTAGGCTTATTTCTATCTTGGCAGGCTGATTAAGCAACGGCTAAATAATACAAACCGCTACTTAAGCATACTAATGAAAACAGGTAGTTAATACGTTTTCCTGTACTTATACCTAATAGGCAACCAGTCAGGCAAATCGTTAGGCTCATTAGCATTAATGATGAAAAATACAACAAGGCACTGGAGTCGGCTGGAATTTCTGCGGCATGAGCATAACCGTGGAAGATGGCAAAAAATGATACGCCCATAAAAAGAACTATAGGGCGTGCTAAGGTGCGAAGCACATCATTCGCGATGACCAACAAGCCAAACAACAGCAATGATAAAGCGATTAATGATTCAACAAACGGTATTTGAACGGCAAAAACACTTAGCAACGCTCCAACCGCGATCAATGTCAGAAAAATAGCTGGAAAGGCAAGCATAGCTTTGCCGCCTTGTTTTGCCGCAATCAAGCCCACCGCTATTAATACCAATAAGTGATCAACACCGGTTAACGGGTGCAGTAAACCGCTGATTAAGCTGTGGTCGATATGTCCGCCGGTGTGTGCATAAAGTGAGGGGGATACAACGCATAAGGCGGCAATTAGCCAGGTTTTAGTACGCATAAATTAAGTTCTCTTAAAATTGTTAAATGAGTGAGCAGTGCTCTGCAAGTTTGCCGACTATTATTACTGTAAAAAAAGCTCAGTCTATTAACTGGCTTGGGGTCTGTCAATGCTTTATCAAGAAATGGCCCTAATCGCATTTGCCAGTAAAGTATCTAGCCTGATGCAAGAACTCGGATGGTCTATGCTGTCGGTACTCCAGATGGTTTTGATACCGGATTTAAGTATGTGGTCGTAAGCATCGCCACAAAACAGTGCATGGGTGACAAGAGCGTAAATATTCTTGCAGCCAGCGGCTTGCAACAGTTCGGCTGCTTTTGCGAGAGTTCTGCCGGTACTGGCCACGTCGTCTATGATGACTACAGGTTTGTTGCTGAAATCTTTATCCGGCAAGGTCATCTCAACCTGCTGGTCGCCGAGCCGATGTTTAGCCGCAATGGCATAATCGAAACCGATGTTGCCTGCAATAGCCCCGACCCACTGATCGGATTCGCTATCCGGCCCTAACAATAATGCGTGGCTGAACTGTTGTTTTAGAAATCCGCTGATTTCACTGGCTGCGGTAAGGCTGACTGCATTTTTTATCGGAATTGCTTGGGTTAATGATGAGATTCGATGTAAATGAGGGTCTACCGTGACTACGTCGTCAAATAAATCTGCAAGCAGTTTGCCGATAATGCGTTGGCTGATCGCCTCTCCAGGTTGATTGGCCGTGTCTTGGCGCATATAGCTTAAATAAGGTGTAACTAAGGTCAGACGTTTAGCGCCTAATTCTCGTGCGGTGGTGGCGCATAATAACAATTCGATTAGCTTGTCGTTGGGTTGATTAAGGCTGAGGCAAATAATGAGGTGTTCAGGTAATGACGGCGGCAGGCGAATGAAACTTTCACCGTCAGGAAAATTGTGCAGGGTGACTTCGATCAGCGGCTTATTCAGACGATTGGCTAAGCGTTGTGCCTGGCTTAAATAGTCGGGGAAAGCAAGTATAATCATAAGGGTGGTCCTAATTAAAAGGCAATCAGCGACTTGATGATTTGTTCGTCCAGGCCTATCGTGTAGCCACTGCTGTGGTTGGCCAAATCCTGGGCGAATTTAAAATCGGCAGGAAATTCGG
>JADHTX010000067.1 GCA_016784875.1 Methylobacter sp. | reverse complement strand
ACTTTCAGCAATGTTTAGTTAATTCGTGTTCAGTGTCCTTGCATCAAACTATAAATCAGATTTTTTTAACTGCTTTAGTGCTGAATCTAAGTAAATACTATACTTTAGCTTAGTCGGTTTTGTGAATTTTAAAATACACGTAAGCATTTGATTTATATGCATTAACTGTCTTTTAATTTTCCGCAACCGTGACCGCGCGAAGTATAAGTGGGTCGCATGAAGTTCTCGGGTTATTTCTGTCTGATAAATCAATGGCTTGTGCTATGTTAGCAGCGCAAACGAACTTCTTGCTGGGCACTTGACGATAGGGGTATTAACATAAAACACCCCCCGTTATGAAAATAACGGGGGGTGGGGATTTCAATTACCTACATTACCAGTGGTGTTGCTGGTTTTTCTCTTTTCTATATTCTTAAAGGTTTCAGTTTGCAACTGTTCTACCGCACCGCTTTGCAAATGCTTAGTTTCGTCCTTTTTCAGCAGCACAACTAAAACAATAACTGCAGCAATTGCAACACCAGCGATCAACCATGTGTTGTCTTTTTCATTCTCTTCAGCCATTTTAAAATCCTCATAGTCTAATTTATATTTTGTTCCCTTTTTTCAAAGGGGTGGGGCTTGACTGGACAAAATGATATGAAAGTCTTCAGTTGGCAGAAAATGCGCATACATTATCAGGCCAAAAATTGCTAATCCATCACTCCGCCCATAATTCAACAATACATATTCAGAACTGAATACACAATATGTAACGATACCTATATTTACTAACGTAATAAATAGGCGGATTATACTCAACTTAGTCGCCAGATATATATGCAACAGATTAACCGGTTATAAAGTCTATTTGACTGGCTGAAATTAGCACACTGTCGACTTAGAGGGGCTTGGAACAGCTATGTGATTTTATGAAACGTAGCTGTTATTGGGAGGTGGGGCAGAATCATTACCAAACGCTCCCGTTGTTATCGGAAGCGCTTGGTTTTCGGGAAAAAAATCCCGCTTTTATTTTTCCACTTTAAGCGCCAGAAAAATCGGGTTGCCCTGACGCTGGATCAAAACAGCAACTGACTTACCGGCTGGGAGTTGTTTGACGGCTTTTTCAAAATCCGCTGCATTACGGATAACGTTGTTTTGAATGCGCAAAATCACATCGCCACGCTGGATTCCGGCATCTTTAGCGCTGCCTTTAGCGACATCCTGTACCAATACGCCGTTTTTAGCGATTTGCAACGTATCTCGTTGCGTATCGGTTAAATCAATGACGTTAATACCCAGCCGGTTATGGGGAAGCTTTGGCGCCGCTTTGGCGTCTGCCAATTTATCCACTTCATCCGGCAATAGACCGACTTTGAAGTCGACGGTTTTTACCTCGCCTTGGCGGATGATTTTTAAGGTGGCTTTGTCATTGATCGGGGTTATGCCGACCATGGGCGGTAAATCACCTGAGGTTTCAACCGGTTGGCCGTTAAATTCGGTAATAATGTCGCCAATCTGCAATTCGGCTTTTTCGGCAGGACTGCCGGGCAGTATTTTGGAAATTAACGCCCCTTGCTGCTTTTTCATGCCGAAGGATTCGGCCAGTTCGCGAGTCACGTCTTGTATCTGAACGCCTAGCCAGCCGTGCGCCGCTTTACCGGTGACTTTAATTTGGTCGACAACGTTCATGACCACATCCATGGGGATCGAGAAGGAAAGCCCCATAAAGCCCCCGGTACGGCTGTATATCTGGGAGTTAATTCCAACGACTTTGCCTTCCATATTAAATAACGGTCCGCCCGAATTGCCCGGATTGATGGCTACGTCGGTTTGTATGAACGGTACATAGTTCCCGCCGGGTAAGCTGCGTCCTTTGGCGCTGACTATACCGGCTGTCACCGATTGCTCAAATCCAAAAGGGGAACCTATTGCCAGAACCCACTCACCTACCTGTAGCTTATTCGGGTCGCCAATGGTCACTGCGGGCAAGTCTTTGGCCTCGACCTTTAATAGCGCAACATCGGTACGTGCGTCGGAACCGATGAGTTTGGCATTCAGTTCCCGGCGATCGGAAAATTTAACGACAATTTCATCGGCATCTTTTACGACGTGATGATTGGTTAGTATGTATCCGTCTGATGAGATGATAAATCCCGAACCGAGGGATGTCGTATCTCTGGGGACATATCCATCACCCTGCTCATTTAAAAAGCGTTTAAAAAACTCTTCCAGTTCGGGAGGGATTCCTTCAGGTAGAGGCTGTTCTTCTTCACGGGCATTTTCAGCCTCGGGCGGCGCTTTTTGTGTGGTGCTGATGTTGACCACGGCTACGCCATTGGTTTTTACCATTTCGGTAAAATCCGGTAATTGTGCTAACGCGTTTTGATTGAACAAAACGATCAGAAAAAAACACCAGCTAACTTTATTGAACATAAAAACCTTCATTTAAAATCGTTAATGAAATAACTTATGTTGAAAATAACAACTCAGGAAATTGAGTAACATTTCAGCAGATGCTGATTTTAATATACTTATAATAGGACACGGAGGACGTTGCATGACGGGTTTAAACGGATTTATAAAAAGTCGAGTCAAGCTCTTTAATGTTTCTTATTTTATCTGAAACAGCTTAAGGAGTTCTATCTTATTCGATGTTTATTAGTTAATGCTTATTTTTTTGCTGTCTGTTTAAAGTTAATCCGTTTATTCTTCGGCAAGCTCAGGATAAACGGTTAAATCTTGGTAGTTTTGTTTTGGTTGGCAGGCTGTTTTGGTAACTGCTCAGAGGCGACTCAGATTGATATAAAATTGTGTTGTCACACTAAAAAGCTTTATTATCCGTCAATAACTAAGCGCTTTATTACAATTATTTTCCTTTCATTTGCCTGACTGGCTATCTTTTATCTAAATGCCTAATTTTCAAACTTATGATGTCCTTATTATTGGCAGTGGTGGTGCAGGCCTAAGCTTGGCGCTTAAGCTGGCTAATCACTCTATGCGCATAGCCGTCCTGTCGAAGTTCGCCTTGACAACAGGCAGTACTTATTATGCTCAGGGCGGTATATCTGCTGTTTTCGGTGCCGATGATTCTATTGAATCGCACATTGAAGATACGCTGGATGCAGGAGCCGGACTCTGCGATCCCGATATTGTGCGCTTGACCGTGACACATGGTAAAAGTTCCATCGACTGGTTGAGGGAGCAGGGGGTTATTTTTACTGAGGAGCAGACCGCATCGGGTGAAGTGAAGCTGCATTTGAATCGGGAGGGTGGGCACTCTCATCGCCGCATCGTGCATACCGCCGATGCAACGGGTAAGGCGGTGTCTTTATCGTTGATTGAACGTGCTCAGGAACACGTTAATATTGAATTGTTCGAACACCATAATGTGGTGGAATTAATTACCGGCACTCAGGAAGCAAAAAAACGGATTTTGGGTGCCTATGTCTTGGATTCAAAAAACCAACAAGTCAGGACTATAGCTGCTCGCGCCGTGGTACTGGCAACTGGCGGGGCAAGCAAAGCTTATCTTTACAGCACCAATCCGCAAAGCTCGACCGGCGATGGCATTGCGTTGGCTTGGCGCGCCGGTTGTCGCATCAGCAATATGGAGTTTATGCAGTTTCATCCGACCTGTCTTTATCATCCGCACGCACAGTCTTTTCTGATCAGCGAAGCGGTAAGAGGCGAGGGCGGCAAGTTAATCCTGCCGGACGGCTCATCTTTCATGCAGAATTTCGATCCGAGAGAGGAGTTGGCGCCTAGGGATATTGTGGCCCGAGCCATCGATCATGAAATGAAAAAGCGCGGCATAGAATGTGTGTATCTCGATATTAGCCATAAATCGGAGGCGTTCATACGCGAACACTTTCCGAACATCCATCAGCAGTGTCTTGAGTTTGATATAGACATTACCAAGCAGCCTATTCCTGTCGTTCCGGCCGCGCATTATACTTGCGGCGGCGTGTTAACCGACAGCTATGCGCGCACGGATATTGCTAATCTTTATGCGATAGGTGAAGTCGCTTGTACCGGTTTGCACGGTGCAAACCGTATGGCCAGCAACTCCTTACTGGAATGTCTGGTGTTCGCAGAACGAGCCAGCGAGGATATATTGCAGAAATTGCCCGGTATTTTACTTCCGCCGCCTATCCCCGATTGGGATGAATCGAAGGTTAGTGATTCTGATGAGGAAGTGGTTGTTTCTCACAACTGGCACGAGCTGCGCCGTTTTATGTGGGATTATGTCGGCATTGTCAGAACCGATAAACGTTTAAGCCGGGCAATGAGTCGCGTGGAATTGCTTAAAAAGGAGATCGCTGAGTATTACAGTAATTTTCGGGTTACTAGTGATTTGCTGGAATTACGCAATCTGGTTATAGTCGCCGAATTAATCATCCGTTGCGCACAGCAGCGCAAGGAAAGTCGTGGCTTACATTACACGCTGGATTACCCGGAAGTCGATAACAGTAAGCCTGCACAAAATACCGTTTTGGTACCGAGGCAGTCTGAACCCCATTGATTATTTTAAGGCGCTAACAGCGGCTTGATCATTAAAGCCGCTTTTTCGCAGTCTATTGCTGATTTCTCAACGCGTCGGCGCAATAAGAGTCCAGTACTTAAGCCGTCCATATCACGAGAAACGTATTCATTAAGATCGGCGCATATCTGTTGCATATGCTGCTCAGCCTGCATTAAAGCCTGATATTTTCTTGCCTCCTCACTTTCCAGCAACATCATTACTTCGCTGGTCATTCGATTTTGCAAACGAAACACTTCTTCTACGTGTTGTTCAAATTCTTCAAGTGACTGACCGTTAGCGCCATACCCGCCAAAAAACGGTACTGCACAGCCTGATATTAACGAGGCAATAGCCAACAATATTAAGCGTCGAAGAATAACCAACCTCTCCATATTCATCATTATATTTTTTAAACCATGATTAAAATGCTCATAAATTGAGCCACAATATACTATAAAATAAGCTCGTTCGGATGCAAAAAGAACAACATTTTTTAATTTTACAGTTATAGAACGCCCTTATTTAGCCTTGGTTTTTTTGTATTACTCGTCCATTCTGGGTGTATACTTCGCTAACCCTTTATTCGTAAAAAATCAACAAATACGGTGTCAAACAAATGACTAAAAAGACAGCAAGCAAATATCTGCTTAACCTTGAAAAACATTTCGCCGCTGACAATCCGATATTACTGAAAGCTGCAAAAGTCTTTCAGGAGCTCGATCAAATTGAATATGATCTGGGACTCATCGAAATGGATGAAACGACTGCCAGTAAAAACTCATGGTGGCCAATAATTAGCTTGATTGGCGGTAATTCAACGGCTAAAGCCAGATTTATTAATAATTATCTGGCGGGGGATAGTCTGGCTTCCGGCATTCAAACATCCAGTCATAAGTTTAGTGTATTGCTGCATAATAATCAGTCTAACCCGGCAACTTTGCCCGGTACTGCTTTGGATGTAGATCATCGGTTTCCATTCTATCGGATTAGCCATAAAATCGAGCAGCAGCAAGAAGGTGAGGGTGATCGGATTAATTCTTATTTGGAATTAAAAACACTTAATTGCGACCGCCTGAAAAGTAAGTTATTCATTGACGCCCCCAATATCAATGCCGCACCGCCTAATCCGGTGACGTCGTTGTTAGTAAAACATATCATTGAAACCTCGGACTTGGTGTTTGTTTTTACCGATGTTTTTGATTCCGTTTCGCCATTGGTCGATGAGCTAATAGAAAGCATCATTCTCCATCAGGATTCCAGTAACTTTGTTTATCTGATAGATAAACCGGCAGCAGTGATGAATTCGTCTACTAATAGCGAAATCATCTCTTCATGGCAAAGAAAATTGGCTGGATTGGGCTTAAATACCGGTCAATTTATCGTTCTGTCAAATCAAGAAAGCACGGTTACTCCTCAAGTCCCTGTCGACTTCTCAGCGATAGATCAGTGTATAGCAAATGTCGGGCATGATCGTACTTATCGTGTGCTAAATTCACTACAAAAAAATATTCGCGAAATTAGTGATGTGGTGATGCCGGAAGTTAAAGCCGGCATTATGCGATGGAAAGAACGAGCCGCGTTTTCCAGTCTGGTTGTTCTCGGGTTTATTGCAACCTTAGCGATTTTTGCTGAAATACAAGCCGGTGTTCTGGAATTATTACTAGATCCTATTATCGGCTCAGCAATAGTTATTACCCTGATATTAACTATGACGCCTATGCATATTATTTTCAGTAAGGTCCATGCAAAGTTAACCGTTAATCAACTGAATAGTCGTCAAAAAGAACTCCATTTAATGGAGAATTTGGCGGGTATTTTTGAAAAAAACCTGACGTTCAGTCGTATGATGCTGCCGATCTCTGAACCTATCGGTTGGAATAAAAAAACAAAACTCCGTTTGGCACAGGTGTCCAATAAAACCAGAGAACTGGTCCAATCATTGAACGATAATTTCAGTACTTATGATGGCGAAACCTCAAGCAATCAATTGGATTCGTCTGACTTTTAACTAAATATTCTGATATTCACCGGGGTATTTGTTGCTCGGTGAATATAAACATTCTATAAAAATAAAGCCCTAGGTAACTATGGATGATTTAAAGCAATACTTGCCGTTATGCTGGCTAAAAAATAACCCGTTGGAACTGCCGAGATCACTCAGCTTTTTCCAACAGAACTTGTTGTTCTATTTCGTGGTTGAGTATTTCATGCAAACAAACATGACTGCCGACCCGCTAGAATCATTTGTTGAAGTTAGCATAGAGACATTATTAACACTTATATTCATAGGCATCATGCTGTTCTTTAATAGGACTTTATATGCTTATATACAAGTGGCGACAGCGATATTATTTTGTGCAAATTTAGTTGCCATTCCTCTTGTGCCGGTGTTGATATGGTTAACCGTTAGCGAAGATATTCTCAGCTATTATTTTTTTGGACTGCTGTTGTTGTGGGAGTTTGTTTTAGTAACAAATATTATCAGAAATGTTCTCTCCATCAATTTTTTCGCCGGCACAATTTTGTCTTTGTTTTATTTTACAGTCTCCTATTTAGGCGCTTTTGCATTGGGGCAGCTGGTGTAAGCAGTCGGCACGGATTCAAAAAAAGCGGGTAGGTTGTGTGTCTAACCTACCCGCTGACATCATAAAGAAATCCGAGAAATCCCGACCGCTTTACGCAATTCCTGCATAAACGGTACGCTGACTGCGCGCGCTTTTTGAGCGCCGTCCTGCAATTGTTCTTCAATATGTTCCGGAGCCTGCATTAATGCTTCATAACGCTCCCTTGCCGGGGTGATGTGATCATTAATGTGCTCAAACAATGCCTGTTTCATTTCTCCCCAAGCGATGCCGTCGGCATAACGTTGCCGTATTGCAGCCACTTCTGCCGGGGAAGCAAAGGCCTGATAAATGCCGAATAAAGTGCAGCCTTCGGGATCTTTAGGCTCACCCGGTTCCAGCGAATTGGTTTTGATCTTGTTAATGAGTTTTCTTAACTTTTTTTCAGGCTCGAATAATGGGATGGTGTTGTTATAACTCTTACTCATTTTACGTCCGTCCATGCCCGCCAAAGTTGACGCATGTTCTTCAATGACGGCTTCAGGCAGTACAAAGTGTTCGCCGTAAATGTGATTGAACCTTCCGGCAAGGTCTCTGGCCATTTCAATATGTTGAATCTGATCCTTGCCTACCGGAACTTTATTGGCATTAAACATCAGCATATCGGCGGCCATTAATATCGGATAGCTGAACAAGCCCATGGTAATGCCTTTATCTGCGTCGCCCTCGCCGCCTTGTTCATTTTCGGCAACCGCTGCTTTATAGGCGTGGGCTCTGTTCATCAAGCCTTTTGCCGCGACACAGGTCAGCATCCAGGAAAGCTCCATTATTTCCGGTACATCGGACTGCCGATAGAACACCGCATTCGAGGTATCCAGACCCAAAGCCAGCCAAGTAGCGGCAATTTCAAGGCTGGACTGTCTGACCCTTTCCGGCTCTTGGCATTTAATCAGCGCATGATAGTCGGCCAGGAAATAAAAGGGAGTAACATTCTCGTCCTTACTCGCAGCAATAGCTGGCCTGATCGCGCCGACATAATTACCTAAATGCGGGGTACCCGTGGTGGTGATTCCGGTTAAAACGATTGCTTTATTCATTAGGCGGTACTCAGAAGTCTGTTAATTTAAGAGGTAAAAAGTTGGCACCATATTACATAAATTCAGCTTAATATCCAGCGGAATAGCTCAATTTATAGCCCTATAGCAAATCATGCTCTATTATTTGCTTTTTATAGTAAACTTCGCAGCCAAGGCCGTACAGCTCAATCAATGAGTGCCGTAACTGTAAATTTAACCGGAGAAATAGCATGTTAGGATATGATGAAAAGCGCAATTATATTCGAATGGAAATAGACTGTGACGTTACCTACAGACTGGCTGGTTCAGATGAATTGCACCAGGGACGCTGCTCATCCATCAGTGGCGCCGGCGTTTCATTTATTGCTGACCGTCTTTTTGATGCAGGTAAAGCAATGGAAATAAACGTCGTTCCCAAAAATACACTGACTCCCTCGATGACCGCTTTTATCGAGGTTATCAGAAGTACCCAACAAGACGACGGTAGCTACGAGATTGCAGCCACCATAAAGAGTATAAAAGGGGATTAAAGCTCCTGTTATTGATTATCACTAGAATTGTTTGTATTTTAATTATGTATACGATTACCAAAGAGGTGTATTTTTGTTACGGACACCGGTTAATGAATCATCCCGGCAAATGCCGCAATTTACATGGACATAGCGTTAAGGCCTCGATTTCGATAGAGCAGGAACAACTTAACGACCAAGCCATGGTTTGCGATTTCTCCGATATTAAGGATTGTGTCGAGGCATACATCGATTTACAGCTTGATCATAATTTTTTGTTGCATAAAGAGGATCCGATTATCCCAATGCTCATTGCAAATAAGGAGCGTTTTCTCGCCCTTGATGAACATCCCACTGCCGAGGTGCTGAGTAAAATGATTTTTCAGCATCTGAAGCAGGCCGGTTTTAACGTCGCTCAGGTAGTATTATGGGAAACCGCTAGCGCTCACGCCTGCTATCGTGAAAGCTGACATTGATCATGAGTTTTGTCAATCCGGTCAACAAATCAATCTGCCTGGAACAAGTCTGCGAATCCAACTATCAAAAGCTATTTAAGTTAATTCCGGATTTAATGGTGTTTAAGGAAACAGCCATTGGTCTTGCTCCCCATCACACCACTTTGCATCTTGAAATTATCGAACGTACCTCGCATACCTTGACGGTTGAATTGAGCCATTGTTTCAATAAAAACAACGAGGAATTTATGGCGCCCGCGGTAAAAATAAGAGTTTATCTGGATGCACAGTTGGCCGAAGTTATAAGCGATCATGCGCGAGCCAGTGTGGCGCAAGTTTTTAAAGATCCAGGGTTAAGCCGTGAAATCATGAGTTACAAATGGCGATTAAATTATTTTTTGCAAAAATGGCTGGATCATTGTTTAAAAAATAACTATTTATTCCGTCCTAATATTGAAGCGTTGGCTTAATCTTAGAAAAAACAGCTGATTGTAAGCCAGTCTGTTTGTGGTGAATCCCGTCGAACCATACTCTTATACCCCCCCACCAATGCGCAAAAAATCATTTACATTAAGCCTGCTTAAATTATTACCGGGATTATTTCGCCTCAGTCGCAAGCATCCGATATTGATTCTGGTTATTCTCGGACTGGGTGTTGGCGGCTACGGCTATGAAGTTAAAATCGCCCGTCCGGCTTTGCTTTATCAAGGCGCGCCGCAAGCCCGCGATGCCAAAAATATCGATACTTGGTTTCGCACATTACGTAATCACGGTTTTATTCTTGGCTATTCGGATTTGCGAGGTAACCCGCTGTGGGTCGAATACGCGTTGACTCCTGAAACAAGTACCAAATCCCTAAAGCGGCCCAATCGTTTTGAAACCGACTGGCGCGCTCTCAATCGTGTCAGTCATGAGAGTTACCAAAAAAGCGGCTACGACCGTGGGCACATGGCTCCGAATTACGCGATGAGTCATCTTTATGGTTTAGTAGGGCAGGCGGACAGTTTTTTGATGACCAATGTCACTCCGCAAAAATCTAAACTTAATCAGCAACTGTGGCAGCGTCTTGAGGAGACGGAAATTAAGCAGTTTGCTAAAAAATTCGGCAAAGTATGGGTCATCACCGGACCGGTTTTCAGCGGTAAAGTGGAGCGCTTAAGTTCTGACTGGATGGTGGAGATACCGGATGCGTTTTACAAAATCTATATCACCGAAGTCTCTCCCGGAAAACCATCCATTGCTCTGGCTTTTTTAGTGCCGCAAACCGTTAACGGCAAAGAACCGTTGGCGCAATTCGTAACCAGCATCGACAACATAGAAGCCCAAACCGGACTGGATTTCTTTGCTGAATTGGATGACCGCATCGAAGCGCCCTTGGAAGCGGCAGTCAAGCCGCAGTCTTGGGGTTTGCAGACGGTTGGTAAAAAGTCGCAATGATAGTAACGGATGGGGGTGGGCACCGAGAAGTGGAGCTTAGTTCCGCATTTTTCAAAAACTTAACAAAGCGGTGAAATCGTACCTTAACAGCAGTAGCTGCTTTTTTCATGACGATCAATCTAAATTATGACAATTAAAACAGCTGGTTTTATCAATGAAATTTGGGGTGGTTTGGCTGCTATGCTGGTGGCCTTGCCGTCATCCATCGCCTTTGGCGTATTAGTCTATTCAGTCATTTCCCCGCAAATGGTCGGCGAAGGCGCTTTTGTCGGCATGATCGGCGCTGCGGCGATGGGTTTGGCTGCGCCATTATTCGGGCGCACCCCGGCGCTGATTTCCGCTCCTTGCGCACCGGCGGCGGCGATATTGTCCGGGCTTGCGATTGAACTTGTCGATCATGGCATGGATGCGCATCGAATCACCGGTTTGTTAGCGCTCACTGCTCTGTTGGCGGGGTTTTTACAGGTGTTATATGGTTTGTTGAAAGGCGGACGGCTGATTAAATTCATCCCTTTTCCGGTGGTTAGCGGTTACTTATCGGGGGTCGGTGTGATTATAGCGCTTGGACAAATGCCTAAATTATTAGGCTTGCCCAAGGGGATTGAATTGGGGCAAGGCATACTGTCGCCGGATGTCTGGCAATGGCCGGGCATTGCGGTCGGCTTGATCACCATTTTTGTCATGCTGACTGCTCCGCGCATTACCCAAAAAATACCGGCGGCGATTATGGGGTTGATAGCCGGAATTGCCGGATATTTTATGCTCGGTTTGTTTGCCCCCTCGTTATTATCGTTGGAGGCAAATCCGCTAGTGATCGGTTCTATGGGGGTCAGTGCTTCTTTTTTAGAAACCGTTAGTGGGCGATTTCAGTCGGTGCTGGAAATTCAGGCGGAGGATTTGCGCCTAGTCGCTTATTCAGCGATGGCATTATCGGCTCTGCTGTCTATCGATACTCTTAAAACCTGCGTAGTGCTGGATGCGCTGACAAAAAATAGGCACGATTCCAATCGGGAGTTATTAGGGCAGGGTATGGCTAATCTGGTTTCCTTTATCTCAGGCGGAATGCCCGGTGCCGGTACTATGGGGCCGACGCTGGTGAATGTTACCAGCGGCGGACGCAAGACGCAGTCCGGGCTTATTGAAGGCGGTTTGGTGGTGCTGGCGATTCTAGCCCTGTCGCCTTTAATCGCCTGGGTTCCGATTGGCGCATTGGCGGGTATTATGTTGGTGGTCGCCTTTCGGATGTTCGATTGGCATGCCTTCAGGCTGTTGAAGCATAAGGATACGCGTTTTGATTTTGCCGTGATCGCCACAGTAGTGATTGTGGCTGAAACGGTTGGGTTAATAGCCGCATCGGCAACCGGCATTGGCTTGGCGATATTATTGTTTATCCGCGATCAGATTCGAAGCTCGGTGCTGCGGCGTAGAGCCAGTCTCAAGGAAGTTACCTCCAAAACACATCGACTTGAGTCTGAATACGCTATCCTGAAAGAACGCGGGGATGAAGCAGGTATTTATGAATTACAAGGTAATCTGTTTTTCGGCACTACCGATCACCTGTTTAGCGAATTGGAAGCCGATCTGGGCATTCGAAAATGGCTGTTGTTCGATATGCGCCGGGTCCGCTCTTTGGATTATACCGCCACTCACCTGTTCAGCCTGATGGAAGACCGGCTTGCCGCGCGCGGCGGTGAGTTGATGTTTAGTGGCATGCCGTCCAGTTTGCCCAGCAGGCAAGATCTTCAGCATTATATGTTGGACGTAGGTTTAATTGATGAAAATGGCGGCGGCATCCGAATTTTTGAGACCCGTGATGAAGGCTTGGAATGGATGGAAAACCGTATTCTTGAAGTGCACGGCGGAGTTGTCAAACGGGAAGAGCATGCGCTGGATCTTAAGGAGATCGAATTATTGCGTGAAACGGATGAAGTTACGATAGACGCATTACGGCAAAGTGCGCATGAACGTAGCGTTCGTGCCGGGGAGAAAATATTCTCTGCGGGGGATAGTGGCGACGAGATTTTTCTTATTCGTCGGGGTATCGTGCGCATTTTGTTGCCGTTACATGGCGGTAAGTATCATCATTTGGCGACTTTCGGCCAAGGCGATTATTTTGGCGAAATGGCGTTTTTGGATCACCATCAGCGGTCCGCCGATGCAATCGCTAAAATAGATTGCGATCTTTATGTGCTGTCTAGGAAGGAGTTTAATGCCCAGGTTTATAACGATGCGGTGCTGGGGGTACGCATTTTTGCTCGGATTGCCAGCGCCATTTCGTTGCGGCTGCGGCAAACGGATAGCGAGCTTTGCGCGATAGAAGATCGTTAACGTTATAAAATGCAGGTGAGCTGCGGATGAATATAGATAAGCAATAGCTTACATCAATTTTGGTCCCTCGTTCCCAAGCGTTACATCACTGTCCATTCATTAAGCTATACTTCGCACGGTTACGGTTGAGGAAATGATAGCGAGTTGATTTTTGTCGATAGCAAGGCGCTGAAACAGGCGCATAGCAAGCTATGAAACTGTTTCAGCAACGCGGCTATCGGCATAAAATCAGC
>JADHTX010000066.1 GCA_016784875.1 Methylobacter sp. | reverse complement strand
CAGCGTGGTTTTACCGGCGCACGATGGGCCGCAAATAATAAATAGCGATTCCTCAACCTCTAAATTATTTTGTACGGCTAGCTCGGAGCGGCGATTGATTATCTTGTTCTGCTCCAAAAATGCCAGCATATTACGAAATGCTTGAGCACGGAAATCATGTTGATCTGCTTCAGAAATCGGTAACATGCTAATTGGTAGCGAACAGCAGTCGGGGGCAAACCACTTGCTGAAGGTTTTGTTATCTAGCCACGGATACATGGGATTAGTATCAAAGACCTGTTCTTTATCGACGATACAGCCGGTGATACTGCTGGTAAATTGGAGGTAATTGGTATCGCTAAAATTTGGTGGAAGATGTAGTACCAGATCGGAGCGAACGGTAGCGCAACGGTTGTTTCCCAATGTCTTCAATTGGGTATCCAGCTCTGCAAAATTAGTTTCCGCCATCCAGTATTTTATATCCAGCCCAGGTGTTTCCTGTTCTGTACTCAAAGCTTCAATTGCGACGGAAGTATCCTCTATGAAGAACAAATTGTTTATGTTTGAGGTAAGCTTCCAGCGTGTTAAAGCATCCTGATAGCTCAACTCTATCAGTTGTTCGCGGTCATAGATGCGCGGTTCAATATAGTTGGCACCGAATGTTTTTTCTCTAAACCCTGTGATCTGTAAGTCGTAATCACGGCAAAGATAGCGGGCATGAGCCAGCTTGATTGGGCTGGAGGTAAAAAAAACAATTTCAAGCATCGGTCAATACTCGCCCGTGATTGGCTGGACGCGTTAGCAGCCACTCGCAATGAGGATGGGCAAGGCGCATCTGATTGACGATTTCTGTCACATTGTCGGCCAAAAAAAACAGACTGGGCCCCAAGCTGGACATACCCACCGCTTCGGCACCGTTGGCGTATAGCGCCTGTTCAATTTCGATTAGTGCCGCGCCGTATTCCAGTCGTTCAGCCTTCTTCCATGCGCAGGCCTGAACAGCTCTCAAGGCATGGCAGAATGTAGCCCGATCCACATCGCGAATCGCCGCGTACAAGCCAAAAAGCGAGTGATACAAGGTTTCGTAAACCGCTTCGGCAGGCAATGGACAAGTCCGCTCAAAGAAAGCCCGTTCATCGGCTTGCGACTTATGTGCAATTGATAACGGAATACAAATACCGATTTCCCAGTCCGGCATGGGCAGCTGATCGAGCAGCAGTGGGCGGGAGGCAGTGGCTTGATGGGAAGGTGCGTGGGCGTTATTGTCGGCGGCACGGCCTAAATCGAAAACGCAGCCGCCGGAAAAATAGCTGTGAATGCCAACGCCGGACGTTCTGCCGCGGCCTGATGCGGCAATTAATTCCTCAGGTGTTGGGATAGAACCGTTCAGCCAGTGCAGTGCTTCCAGGCAAGCCAGACTGATTGCGCTACCGGAGCCGAAACCGGAATGCGGACGCATGTTGCCGTTAATTGCAATTTCAGCCGTAATAGGGAAGTCATGCCGTTGTTGTTCTGTTTGTAATAGTCTTATCAACCGCTCAAGTTCGTTGCCGACCAGCGGGATAGCGCGTTGATCGTCGATAGAAAAATCAGAGGCGCTTGAAAATGTCAGTTCGCAGCTTGGGTCGGCGATGGCAAAACCAAGCCCACCGTTGATCCGATACTTTCCATTGTGCATAGCAAGCAGCGTTAAGTGGAGGCGGGACTGAGCAGAAATTTTCAATCTTCTAATTCTTTGTCCTTGCCCCATTTATCCCACTCTTTATTGAAATATTCGATGTAATGCTCTGCGAATTTACTGTCACGTTTTAAATGAATTGCAGGAGTATCTTTACTACTAACATTAGGGAATACTGGGCCAACTATACAGTCATTATCTATGATTACTATGCTGTGGGTTGGAAGCTGTTTATAACGATTATAATGAAAATTAGAATACTCTAACTCCAATTCATTTAGTCTTGGTTCTGCCATTTCTGCTTTTCTTTTGTCATCGTTGTTGATTAACCAATTATTGTCAGCAATTAGAATTTTAACGTTCACGTCATTCTTTAATGCCTGTATCAACACCTTTTTTTCTTTTGATACGATTGTGTTTTCATTGGCAAAATCTTCAAGAAATCTTTGGGCGGTAACTCCTTGGATATTTATTTCTGTTTCTGCCTTAGATATCAAGTCTCCGTAATAAACTGGATTCTTACGGTCAAAAAGGATTTTCTTGATTTTTAGCGCATCATACTCGTCTATTTTTTTTAACTCGAACCAAGATAAAAAGGCCTGAAAAAGAGCTATAACAAAACCTGTTAATAACCCAGGAATTATCGATGACCATTTAGGCCCTTTTAAAACATCAAATATAAATAAGCTTAATAGAGTCGAAATTATAATAATTAAAGAAGAAAAGATTATACGGCTATAACTCATGGTAAATATTTGTTTAAAGACATTCATTTACTACTTCCAATAAACAATAGTTCAATTTTTTTATCCTTAGCTAAGGCATAGCGGAAATCTTTTTTTAGAACATGTACATGTCGAAAGTTTTTTCTAAAATGCTCCGTAATTTCTTTCTCTGAAGGATACGCTTCTGCTAAATAAGAGAGCACTACAATAGATTGGTTGTGTTTATTAATTACATCAAACAGTCGTCCACGAAACTCACGTTTATTTTGCCATTCACTGATATGTGAAATTTGTTTAAAGGCTTTAATAGACGAGCTTTGATTAATTGATCTATACCATTCATTATAGTCACTTAATCCTTCTAAAAAATGATATCGCTTTAGATAGTCTTCATTGCTACCTGATTGGCTCACATAAGGCGGGTCAAGGTAAACAAGATCATACCCCGGATCTAATCTGGCAATATCTCCATGCGGCAAAATATTAATGATTTGCTTCGCCGGTTTAATGGCTTCTTGAATATCTTGAAAGCTCCCTTTCATTAGATCAGAAAATGTTTTTTCCCAGGTCACCCAATTACCAAAAGAGCGGGTAACGTTTTGGTTAAGTCGTAGGTTTAAATTAGCGCGATGAAACAGATTAAAAGGCCGCTTTTTTAAACAGGCCTGGAATAAACAATAAAAATAAACGCTGCTTTCAATTGGGTTGTCTACTTGATGAATAGCTTTGGCTGCGCCATCAAGCCAACGATTTTCTTCATCCGTGTAATACATCCCGGAAAATGTTTTACTTATAAAGCCGTTATTCGGTCTGATTTGATCGATAAAAGCGTAAGCTTCAGTAATTTCGGCAAAAGGCATTTCATCCGCCAGCAACGCCCGAGCGGAAATCGTATTGCAAAGCAAGCCATCGTGAAAATTGACTTGTTTTCCCATCGCTTTGAACAGCAGCGAGACACTGGCGGTGCCGCCGAAGCCGTCTAATACGGTATTAAACGGCAAATCTTTCAGGGCATAATAAATCCAGCCGAGTAACCGCCGCTTGCTGCCGTAGTAACGGGTTTTTGGAAAACGCGCTATTACTGAATCCATATCATCGGGTAACGGCGACTTAGCTTTCTGGATACCCCGATCAGCCGCAATAATTGTTGTTTCAAAATGGTTGGGGTATTCAAGTTTCATAGGGTTATTTTTATATAATACCACACATACAAATGACACTTAAGTTGGTAGGAAGTAGCAGTCTACAATCCGAATGTTTGGTGTTGTATTGCATCTTTTCGTAAACTAACTTTACTCAAATTTCCAAATAATCGCTAATCGAAAAGGCAATATCTGGGAACTCAGTTAAAATTTTCTTATCCTGCGTGATTAGCTTAACGCTCAATTGTTTTGCCAACGCAACGAATTCACAATCATAGGCCGAACAGGTACTCGCGCTTGTTAATGCCAACACTTGAGTCGATGTTACCTGGAATTCATTATCCAAAAATAATGATTCAGCGTCTTCTTGTATAAGCAATGCTTGTTCGAGACTGAGCAACTTCTTTCTAATGTAGAGCGTTAATACATTGCGGAATTCACTGCGCCATAATGAGGGCGCTACCCATACCGAATCGTGTTGATAGAGTTGGCTAACACGTTGCGAATAATCCGAGGGCAAATAAAAATAACTGACGATATTGGTATCGACGACGATCATGGGCGACCATCGTCAATCGCATTAGAAATCTCATCAATCGTAATTACATTTGCTGCAATGGCTGAACGTAATGACTCTACTCGTGCGAGTTGTTCGGTGGGTGTTAATTTCTTTTTAGGCATTAACGCGTTTTCAAGACAAAAGATGACTTCACTGTTAATGCTGCGCCTGTGGATTTCGGCAGTTTGTTTTAGTGTGCGGTAAAGGTCATCGGGAATGTTTTTGATGGTTAATGCAGGCATGGTAAGTAAACTCAAGAGTCAGACTCTCTGCATTATGGTTGCATTACGGAACTGGGTCAACTTCATTGATTTCATGGTGTGTGATTCAAAATGCTGGCTTTTCATCTTTGGAAAGTTGTCGATTTTACGGTAATCCTTTGATATGGGGTTGATGACAAGCACATTTAGGTGATGATACGGATTGGTTGCGATAGGATTTGACCTTATGATTGCTTAAATTCAAGCGTATCTGGAGTTTAGGTTATGGCAGATAAATCGGTTCGAAATCAAGTTCGTTACGAAAGAAACGACATTGATGCGGTGTTTAAAAAAACGCCGGTTTTTTTAAATCAGTTACAGCCGGTTAAAATAATTAACATCAGCAAGCAGGGTATTGCTATTTGTAGTCATCAGGCGTTAAAAGCAAATAACCGTCTTGAATTAAAGCTGTGCTTTGTAAAGGGTGAAAGCTTTTTTTTAAATGGGTTGGTGGTGCATGCATTCGATAAGCAAAGCAATGCCCAGTATGATGAGTTTGTGGAATTGTTTTTTGAGGGAGCGGCTCCGCCTCTCTCGTTACCGTTTAAATACGGTATCCATTTCGAGCGACAATACTCCAGGTTCAGGGATTATCTGGTGGAGTCCGGCTGTAAAAACGGTTTTGAAATTCAACGATGCGATAAGTCGCGCTGGCGGCGGCGAGTTTATCAAAGGTGATTTATTTAACTGATGTTAACGCATTGTTTGTTATTGCCGTGAAAAGGATAGGCCGCATATGGCACGGCCTAGAAATATCTGGTCCCTGCATAGGAATATCCGCAGTAGGGCGTGCCGAGTTAAGGCGTGTTATCTATTATGATGCCGAATAGGTATTTTTTATAAAAGGAGCCTCAGCTTTTGTCGTGTATGAGATTTAATGCAATGGTACAAGCGAAAATAATCGTCAGCGCGACTAAAGTCTCGACGCCATATTTCCTGAGCTATAAAGCAGGCAATTTTTATTTTTTATTGTTCAGCAATGATTTCAGGTCGGCAAAGGGGTTGTGCGTGGCGACAGGCGCAGAGGATTTACCTGTGGCTGAACCGTCAAAGCGGGTCTCCTCGTATCTTGAATGTTCGTTATCGTGGCAGTAAAGGCATAATAATTCCCAGTTGCTTCCGTCAGACGGATTGTCGTCGTGGTTATGGTTTTTATGGTGCACGGTCAATTCGGTCAGATTTTTATGGTCGAATTCACGGGCGCATCGGCCGCATACCCAAGGGTATAGCTTAAGGGCTTGGCCGCGATAGGATTGTTCTCTAAGTTCCTGGTTGCGACGCGCGTCGGTTACGATTTGATCGAGTTTGTTTTTGTCGGGTTGGTTTTTTTTGATGGTCATATCAATATCTTCAGTAATGCGAAAAAATCACGCTAAGTCGGTATGGCGAGATTTTAACAGAAAAAGCAATAAAGGTTAGCGGGCGACTTGTTTTGAAAAATTAACAAGTAATGTCGGCTTAATAAATTTATACTAAAAACATAATTAATGAGCCTAAGGTGGCGTGTGAACAAACGAACATTTACAAATCGATTGATAGTTCTCGATACAGAAACGACCGGATTAAATCCGCAAGAAGGGCACAGAATTATTGAAATAGGCTGCGTGGAGCTGGTTAATCGCCGCTTAACGGGTAAGCGCTTTCACACCTATATTAATCCCGAACGGATCATTGATGACGGCGCAATCGAGGTTCACGGCATCACCAATCAGTTTTTAGAAGACAAACCTTTTTTTGCGGATATTGTTAAGGATTTTATTGCGTTTATTCAGGATGGCGAGCTGGTTATTCATAATGCGCCGTTTGATGTCGGCTTTATCAATTATGAATTTTCACGATTGAAAAACCGGATAGGAGTGGTTGACGATTATAGTAAAGTATTCGACACTCTGACCTACGCCAGAAAAAAACATCCGGGACAACGAAATAGTCTGGATGCATTGTGTAAGCGTTATGGCATCGATAACAGCCATCGGGATTTGCATGGCGCATTGCTGGATGCTGAAATTCTGGCCGATGTATTTTTATTGATGACTGGTGGTCAGTCTTCGTTGCTGGATGAAGTGCAGGTAAGTGCGGAGGAAGTGGCGGCGAATAGCGAGGTTAAATATTTGTCGGCAGATCGTCCTGCTTTGAAAGTCATCCGTTGTACGGAAGAGGAATTAAATGCCCATCAACAGCGCCTGGAGGCTATTGAAAAAGCCGCAGGCACTTGTCTTTGGAATGTAGGGGCAACCACCGGGTCGCCCACAGATTTGTAGATTATTCTTCAGATTTCGGTTTTGCTCGTCTGGATGTTGAACCTACTCTTTTTTTACTTTTATCTACTTTTTTAGCATCGTCGTCTTTTGCTGCTTTTTTAGCGCTTTCATCCATTTTGGATATGTTAAGTTGCTGGCCGACTACCCTGACTTTTTTCAATTCTTGAAATAATTCCTTTGGTATGCCTGCCGGCAGCTCAACGGTGCTATAGTCGTCTTGGATTCTAATTCGGGCGATATGATCGCCATCAATCCCTGATTCATTGGCTATGGCGCCAACGATATTTCCGGGTTTTACGCCATGATTATGACCGACTTCAATACGGTAAGTTTCCATTTCAATATCTGGGCCGCCGGCGAATGCGCGCTTTGGTTTGCGTTCTTTTTGCGGTCTGTCGGATCTTGAAGATCTATCATCTCTGGAGGGTCTGTCGTCTCGGCTATCTTTGGCTCTTTTAGGCAGGTTTTGCATTAACAACGGTGTATCGCCCTGAACCAGTTTTGCCAGTGCAGCGGCTATTTCTAAGGCAGATACATTGTGTTCTTGTTGAAACTGTTCTATCAGTTGGCTGAAGAAGCTGAGTTCTTCGACGGCGAGGGTATCGGTAATGTTTTGTTTAAAACGGGCGATACGCTTGTTGTTAATGACCTCGGTTGAAGGCAAACCCATTTCTTCAACTTTTTGCTTGGTCGCTTTTTCTATATTATGCAGCAGGTTTCTTTCTCTGGGTGCGATAAACAAGATCGCATCGCCGGTGCGGCCGGCACGTCCTGTTCTGCCGATACGGTGGACATAAGATTCGGTATCGTAAGGAACGTCGTAGTTGACGACATGGGTGATGCGGTCGACATCCAGTCCGCGTGCGGCAACGTCGGTCGCGATTAAAATATCCAGCTTGCCGTTTTTCAGGTGGGCAATAGCGCGTTCACGTAAGGCTTGGGACATGTCGCCGTTAATCGCGGCGGCAGAATAACCGCGCGCTTCGAGTTTTTCGGCCAGTTCGACGGTTGCGGTTTTTGTTCTGACAAAAATAATCATGCCGTCAAAGGTTTCCGCTTCAAGAATACGGGTTAGTGCATCCAGCTTGTGTACTCCGCTGACCATCCAGTAGCGTTGACGGATGTTTTCAGCGGATGCGTTTGTTACTTTGATGGTGATGTGTTCAGGCTCATTGAGATATTGCTGAGCGATTTTACGAATAACCGATGGCATGGTCGCTGAAAATAAGGCGATTTGTCTTTTTTCAGGGATTTGCTCAAGAATCCATTCCACGTCGTCAATAAATCCCATACGAAGCATTTCATCGGCTTCATCAAGAACCAGAAAACCGAGTCCTTTAAGGTTTAAGGTGCCTTTGCGCATGTGATCCATAACTCGACCCGGGGTACCGACAACGACGTGGGCGCCGCGTTTTAACTGACGCAATTGGGTGCTGTAGTCCTGTCCGCCGTAGATAGGCAGAACATGGAAACCTTTTAAATGCGAGGCATAACGTTGAAACGCTTCTGCCACCTGAATGGCCAGTTCGCGAGTTGGTGCCAGTACCAGTACTTGTGGATCTTTTTGCTTGAGATCGATGCGCGACAAAATCGGTAAGGCGAAAGCGGCTGTTTTGCCGGTTCCTGTTTGTGCTTGTCCCAGAACGTCTTTGCCTTGCAGTAGGAGTGGGATGGTTTGTGCTTGTATGGGTGAAGGTGTTTCATAACCGACATCGTTCAGTGCCTTTAGCACCGGTTCAATCAGAGCTAAATCACGGAAAGAGGGTAATGTAGAAACATCATTGGACATGGATTTACCTGTTGTAGATATGGAATGCGCGGAAGCGCGGGGGAATGTGTTTGTTTATCAGAGCATTATAACGCACTATTATTAATATGTGCATAAAAATTAATGGGGCAGAAAGCTGAATAATGAGAATTTGAATTGATGAGGACGCATGTCCCAATTATGATAAAGGCATTTAATTAAATCACCTCCGGCAAAGCCGGAGGCTTAAGCTCTGGATTGATAGTGTTGATGAAGATTCTGTTTTTAGTGTATAAAAGAAACTTTCTGCGACAATTTTATCCCGGCAGTTGTCTTTGCTGCTCATATTCTGAATAAGGAACAAAATACTGTGTGCAATTCAGGTAGATATACTTCGCACGGTTACGGTTGAGGAAATGATAGCGAGTTGATTTTATGCCGATAGCAAGGCGCTGAAACAGGTGCATAGCAAGCTATGAAACTGTTTCAGCAACGCGGCATCGGCATAAAATCAGCCGCTAGGAATCCGCAACCGTGGCCGGGCGAAGTATATATTCTTAAATATCGCCTTAGTTCTCCATAGCATGCAGTCGATCCAGGTTTTCGTTGGCCAGCTTGTGATATGTCGGCGATAATGAAATCGCCTTCTGAAAATATTCATAAGCTGCGGGAGTCTTGTTATTCATCATGTAAATATATCCAAGATTATTGTAAGCATCCGCTTCGTCCAGTACATGCATAAACGCTTGAATGGCTGCGGCATCGTTGCCGAGACGAGCATGTACTAACCCTTGATTTAGCCAGGCAGAGTCATATTTTGCATCGAGTCTTGATACGGCATCAAACAACTGCATCGCGCCCTGCAAATCTCCGGAAAGATACTTGGAATATCCAAGGTTATTCATAAGCATCGGCATATTAGGCTTGGTTTTTAACGCACTTTCATAATATTGTAAAGCTTGCAAATAATCGCCATCTTTATCCGCAATTAATCCCAGTCCGTTACACGCTCGCCACAAATTCGGATCAATGGCTACGGCGGTTGCCAGTGATTGCTTGGCTTCAGCTTGTTTTCCGGTATTCAGTTGAATAAGACCCAAACCTTCCAGCGCAGTGACATTCTTCGGATTCAGCTTTAATGCCATTTGGTAGGCGACTTCAGCCGGTATGTAATTACCTTTTTCGGCATGAATATCGCCTATCTTTTCGAGCGCCTCCGTGTTCTGGTCATCAAACTCAAGCGCCCTAACGTAATAATATAGAGCCTCGTCTTTGTTTCCCTGCTGCAAAAACCGGTCTGCGCGTTTCATCGCTGAAGAAGCGTCGGTAGTCATTTCCTGTATCTCATGAACCAAGGCCGATTTATCGTCATACAGCCCGGTTAATCTAGGTTTTATCGAGATTGATTCAGACCCGCAGCCTGCTAATAATATGCCTATATTTACGAGCGCCAAACAGAATACTACACGACGCATGGAAGAAGTCATCCTTGCCAAGGTATTGACCGAATTGATGAGTTTAATTGATTTAGTCATGAAAATTTTCCTTCCGCATTGTAATTATCTACCCACATAAAAATACCCGGATGAGTTCCGGAAATGGCACTTGTGAAACTGATGAATTCGCGACGTATCAAAGGCTGTCATCACAACAAGCCTGGAATAAATCGATAACGGGTACTCGTCATATAAAGCTTATAGTCTGGATCATTGATTAAAAAATTTTCCTCGATCCTGCTTCTGGAGTATTGCATGGCGAACGACAGCAACAGTAACAAGAAATTAAATAGACTTTGATTGGACAAGACATAGCCGCTGAAGAAAAGCAGCTCTGAGGCATAAAGAGGGTGGCGGACAAGTTGATATAATCCGCCTATTTTTATCCCTCTATTGGCCGGCACGATACCGATACTTCCCCTGATTGACAGCAGCGAGCCAATGATGGTCGCCACGCCAATAATCTGTAGATAGTAACCGGCGACTAAGAGGTCCGGTAAAAAAGCTTCCTGAATGGGACGATATAGAAAAGGCAAAATGGTGGCGGCAATGCTGATTAGCCATGCAAATGGGAAATCAATTAGGGCGCTGGGTTCGCGGCGGACAAAATAAAGCGCCAGAATCAGCCCGTTTATGAAGACGATAGTGAATGAAAATAAGGAACCGGTTTTCTGATAGTTTTGAAAAGCGGCAGTACAAAGAAATGTAAAAAGCGCGATTCCGGTTAAATTACCAACCGAATATACAATTTTCTTTAACATGAGCATTTCCAGTAGTTAGATGTAAATTGATTTACGGAACCTATTTCAATCACGGGCCGACCTGATTTTGTCCTTATCCAAAGCCAAGATAGGCGCGAATGGTTGCTGTGCGTCTTCATCATAATTCGGCGGAAGAGAGTGCCTGCTAGTTTCCCATGTTTGAGAAGACGGCTATTGCTTTGATAACGGCTGGCCCCATCGCAATGATAAAGAACCCCGGCATGACACAGAAAATCAGTGGGAAGATCATTTTGGTACCGAGTTTGGCCGCTTCTTCATCCGCTTTTTGCATACGTTTGTCCCGAAACTCCTCCGAATAAATGCGCAATGTTTGGGAGATGCTCGTGCCGAATCGCATGCTCTGGGTTAGCACCGTGATCAGTCCCTTGATGTCTTCCAAGCCGGTGCGTCGGGCAAGATTTGACATAGCTTGGGTCCGATCGACGCCCGCACGCATTTCAGCGGTGACCATGAGTAATTCTTCTGCCAAAGCCGGGTGAATCTCGAAAATCACTTGGGCTACGCGAAGAATGGCAGCGTTTAGGCCTAAGCCTGCCTCCGTGCAGACTACGAGCAGGTCGATTGCATCGGGTAGTCCATTCCGGAGAGAGCGTTGCTGCCGAGCTGTCTTTTTATCCAGGTAATAACTAGGCACAATCATGCCCAACATACCGGCTATTGCGGCACAGAAAAAAATTTTATCCGGTTCTATCTTTGGGAATAATGGGTACGTTAGCAGGACTAACAGGGGGAGTGCGACCATTGAAAACAACCGGATAAAATAATAAATGACTAAACTGTTTGGAGAACGGTAGCCGGCACGGGCGAGGCGATCAGCCGTGCTTTTTTGAAGGTCCCGGTTGTGAGGAAGGACAACATGAGCGAAATGATCCAGTTTTTCCGCCCATTGTTCTATGGCCGACACCTGTCTCGTATCTTGGATAATGAGCGCGTCCATTCGTCTTTTCAGCGGATCGAAGTGCCGAGCCAGTATCAATAAACCAACCATGCCGACGGAAAAAATGGCGGCCGCGAACAGAAAGACAGCGCCGTTCCGGGCAGTATCCGGATCGTTCATTAAATTCAATAAGGTCTCTATAAAGGATTTCATAGCTAATCAAATCTCCATGGCAATCAGTTTGCGCATCCAAAAATTTCCGGCTATCTGTAAGACAACCCCCCACATAATTATTTTTTTTCCTATAGAGTCCTGTGTCAAGTTCCCCACATAATCAGGATTGATCAGCGATATTCCGATAAATAAAACGAATGGAATCATGGCCAATATCCAAGCCGACATCCGCGCTTCGGCGGTCAGTGTTAAAACGCGGCGTTGGAACCGGAACCGACCTCGGATGAGCCGCCCTATATTTTCAAAAGTCTCGGCCAGATTGCCGCCGGTTTCTCTCTGAACCAGAACCGTTGTCACGATAGCCATCAGGGACATGCTGGGGATACGCTCTACCATACTATGGAGTGCCCAGCGTGTGTCTACGCCGAAATTTATTTCGTCAAAGGCTATGCGAAATTCTCTGGCGATAGGTTCATCCATTTCCGTAGCGACCAAGTGCAGGGTTTCGTTGAATGGATAACCTGCGCGCAAGGCGCGTGTCATGACATCCAGCGCATCCGGCAGTTGCTCTTCGAATTTGGCGAAGCGTTTTGCAAGATCGCGCTTCAACTTCATGGCAGGGAGCATGCCGAGCATGAATGTCCCTGCCAAAACAAACATCCACTGGTGACTCAAAATCCAGGCAATCACCCCTCCAGATATGGCCAGCAAAAGGCTGAGCAGAACAAGCCGATAGGCGGGGAAGGCATGTCCGGAGCGTTCGATGAATATTTCCAGCCGAGTGATGCCGGGCAGAGATTCAAGCCAACTTTCAAGCGGCGTTAACTTCTTGAAATATTTTTCCCTGACCAAAGATATTTGACGTTCGGTCTGGTAATCATCGGTAAGAATACCCAGTCGCTGCTTGAGCCGTCGGCTTTCTTGCCGCCCTGTCCCGAAAGTCGGTACGACAATGGACTGGGTCAGCAAAAATACTGCGCCGAATACCAGGGCCAGAAAAACTAATAAGGTGTCTTTATCCATGAGTATTCTCCAATTATCCGTCGAGCTCAGGATCAAACAGATCGAAAGGAAGATCGATACCCCGTTTCTGGAGGCTTTCATGGAACTTGGGAACGATGCCCGTGGCCTTGAACGAGCCCAATATGTTTCCGTATTCGTCGATGCCTTTTCTCTGAAATCTGAAAATTTCCGACATAGTGATGATGTCGCCTTCCATCCCTTGAATTTCCTGGATGCTGACCAGTTTTCGCTTGCCATCCTCGAGACGTGATAATTGCAGCACCACATTGATTGCCGAGGCGATTTGTGTGCGAACCATTCTGGCAGGCAAGTCCAATCCGGTCATCGCCACCATGTTTTCCAGTCGCCCCAGAGCATCGCGCGGCGTATTGGCATGTACGGTGGTCAGTGAACCGTCATGAC
>JADHTX010000065.1 GCA_016784875.1 Methylobacter sp. | reverse complement strand
GACGACTGCACGGATGCAGGAGGTAGAGCAATGCAGGGAGCAGTTGCCGAGGAGAATAAAAACAACCATTTATATCCCCCTCATCCCAACCTTCTCCCTCAAGGGAGAAGGGGCTGGTACTTGTGTAGATACTTATGCTCTCGGGGCAGACGACTTCTTGATAGCATGTCATGCGGCTAATAATACAACAAACTACAGATTCAACCCATTGCCCTTGATTGGTCATAAGTGTTTTCTCTCGGTAAAGCATTTTTATTGTTGTTTTATTGTAACTACCCCCTTATGAAATGGGGTGTAGGTAATTGATTGCAAAGAACGCGTGAATACATCCCTGTAGCTCTCTGCAACATCCCTGCTTGCAAAAGCCTTTTTAATCAACCACCTACACCCATTAAATTTTTGATAGGGTGAGTAGATACGTTTTATTATGAGGCAGTTTTTGTCCATCTGTAAGGGACAAAAAAGGGCGTATAGCAAGTTTTTTACAGGAGCTCGCCTTAGCTCACTTCCATTTGGCTGGAGACACCGATATACCCATGATGAGCCTTCAATTGCAGGTCATGTGAGCGAAGCATGATGGTTTCGTCCCCAATTTCAACGGGAAATTGTGACAGGTCACAGAGATCGAGTTCCTTCCCTTTCAACTCAACCATGATCGCGTCGGGCAACTGGTTACGGCAGTAGTCCTTGATAAAACTATCAATAGCGAAGCCAATCGGAAACATATCGATGTCCGTTTCAACGCTGAATGTAGGCTTAGAAACCTCTGTAACTTTTGCCTTGACGATATTGTTATCAAGCGAGATTTGCACCGTGCAGGAAATCGGGGCTTTCGACCTCAAGATTCCCGCCACATGCCCATAAATAATAAGTCCATGCTCTCTTGCATCAAAAAGGCCGTTAATACTAACAACAACCCTGAATAATAAAGGATCCTTAGTTGCTTCTACCTGCGCCTGAAGCAACTGCAAGCCCACCTTAAGCTCTTGGTCTCCATTTCTCATAGAAATATCAAAAACTTTAATAGGAGGCCGCCCCAACATACTCTTAATCGTTTCGCTAATCACAGTCGGCTTAATAAGCAAGAAAAAAGCGCTGTCTAGAAAGTCGAACCCAGTGGGTGGAGTGGGAATTGTTTTCTCAAGGCTATTCATCAGTACCGTCGCTACGCCTTTATTCATGAAAGGCATGGGTGGGGTTAGCCCTAGCCCTTCAAATTCCAGCTTGGGGATTTCGATAGGCGGAAGGGTTTCGACTAGCTTTTTAATCGCAGGAAACACTGCGGTTTTGAGAATAGGTGACACTATTAAATCTGCACCGTCCTCGGCTATTTCAATTACACGAAAGGTTAATTTACCCGCATCAAACATAAATTGGGTTTTTACATTAATATTTAAAGCTTGTTTGGGCTCAACCATCCCAGTCGGCTCATCAATATCCAAAGCCAGCTTGGGTAATTTCAATAGTAAATAAGAGCTAACCAATTGGTTTGCAAGAGCCTTGAGTTCTTTCTCCGGCAGCACTATCCCTCCTTCTTTTACAGGGGCATCTACAATTTTTTTTCGTACTATTTCCAAGGCCTGCTCCCGTGTTATCGGGTCAAAATTTACCGCTGGTGGCTCAGCCACATCCCAAGTTACTGACATATGCTCAACCTCCTCTTTGCCTTTAAACAGAATTTCATGGCATTTGCCATGAAATTTCGCCAAAACACTGTTCACAAGATCCTGCTTTACGCCAACGGCGAAATCAAAACTACTCATACATATTCCTCACTAAGCTATTGTTTAAAAATGATTAACGTGTTTTTTGAAAAAACTCGTTTAACTCAACGCAATAAGATCAAAAAAACTCAAATCTGAAGTTTCCCAGTTTCTAATAGCCTTAATCCCGCTACTTATCTGGGGTGGCTATTTAACGAAGGGTTTGCTGCGTTTGTGGCAAACCCCACTTTAATAGGTTTTCCTTTATAGGCTGTGGGCTCAAAAACTGGAAACTTCAGCTCAAATCTCGACCTTATTTATTGTTTTTTTTGCTCGTCCATATATTTCTCGGGGTAAGTTCCATTTTTGGCTCGACAGATGTCATCAAAGCTAAAAGTGTCGTATAAATCTATTTGGATGCTTCCACTTCATTCAGGAAAATACGATAAAGAATCCGTGCGCCCTTTCTTAAATCCTCTATAGGAGCACCTTCATTAATGCCGTGAAAATTAACCGGCGGACCCAGGCTGTCGGTAAATAATGATCCGGCGGCGATTAACTCAGGATAACCTTTGGCATCGGTTCCACCGCCGATGGCGAGAACCGGACATTCTTTACCCGTTACCTCTTTAAACGCCTGACTGACCTTACTGAACTGAGGGCTTTGCGGATTTTTTAAGTCAGGCCCGGCCATCGTTTTTGTTATAAAACTAATTTGAGGGCCAATCTGTTTACCATTGAATTCTGAAACCAGGCTGCTGAAAATGGTTTGAAATCGGCTATTGCCATTAAGAGTACCCCAGGTTTTTCCATCCCATTCCGTGCCGTGATGGCCTAAGGCATAGCGTATATCCATTTCCAGAGTGACCTTATCATTCGGCTTATCGGTAACAAACTTGGTTAAGGCGTATGTCGTGCCGTTGCCTTTCTTGAATATGCCGTCATCTCGTTGAAGTTCGCCCGGATGATTTTCGCCGAATACATGGGTTCCCCATGTCCAGGCCACGAACCGGGTCATTTGACCGATGCTGTTGTTATTTAACTTCTCTGAGTCGATAAGGTGGGCCAGGAACATATTGAGGGCAACCAAGGGATTTGCGCCTTTTGCTCGATTCTCTTGCGGGGCGGAACCGTGCTGCGCGCCTTTGACATTGGTTTTCAGCGTTATTGCGTCAGTTTCGAGTTGTACGTCTAAGTCCGCCTTGTGGTAATCAGGATCATCGAAAGGATATTGCGCGTACAGTTGTTTTACTTGTCCTGCGAATTGTTTAGCCTCTTGTTCGCTACCGGCTTTGATAATGGCTGTGGCAAAATCGGCAATCTGGTTTGACGGCCCGGAAGCGGTATTTAAATCCTCTATCCATAAGCCGGTCTGATGGGTCGGCTTGGGCGAAATAGCGACGGTAAATACAGGCCGTTCTATGCCTTTTTCATCAGCGACGCACCACATTGCATCATAAACAATGCCTAGTTCAGGTTTGTTTTTTGCATCGGCAAAATAATGCGGCATTGCCATATCGGTTTCTTCGGAGGTATCGAAAAGCACCTCCAGGGAAAAATCCTTCAGTTTATCGGTATTATCGAATTTCTTTGCCAAAGCCTCTAATGCGACAAATGAAACAACAGCGGGGCCTTTGTCGTCAAGTGTGCCTCGGCCTACCAGAAAATCGCTTGTTGATCCTAAATAATCGCGCACTTCAATTTTCGGCTCAAACGGCTTCCATTGCGCAGTTTCTTGTCCCGGCGGCACGGTATCCAGATGAGTAATAACGGCAAGCTTATGCTTCCCGCTACCTAGTCGAAAACCGTATAGCCAGAAGTTTTTGTCGTTTTTCCATTCAAAAAAATCAAGCTTAGCTGTCTTAAGATCCTTATTAATTTCATCTGCCCAGCTTTTAAATTTACCTCGCACTTCTTTTAAGTTGCTTATTGTCTCTTCATTGCCGCCGGGTAGGCCGACATAGGTTTTAATGCGTACCAGCTCGCTGGTTCTATCGATAAATTCTTTATTAAATAAATCGTCGACAATCTTATAGTCATTTCTTGAATTTTCGGCATGAGCGCTAGTTGCGACGCTCATTAATATGATTAAAGTCATATTTGCCGACCCAACAAGATTAAATAATTTTCTTATCATAATCATCTCCATTTCATTGTTATTTAGTGCTAATTCCGATCAAAGCAGTCACTTAAATTTACAGAGCTTTCAAATGCGGAAATTCTACGACCCCCTACTCTTTATCCGCTGAGGCTTCTATAACGGTGATTGCGCCCGGATTGTCCATATCGCCGTCTTTTAGAGGGAAAGCGCCATGCCAACCGTTCTTGCAGGCCTCCCGTATATCCCGGATAAGCTCGTCCGCCTTGCCGTGGCCCATGAAATGCATGAAATAGACATGGGAAAAGGAGCGCTCCTGATATTTGAGCTTCTTGTTGCTGATCGGCACGTACATGCGTTCGTTATCAATCGTGTATTTATAGGTAATAGTCGGGTTAACCATGCGGAAGCGAACTGTCAGCGCCATTTTCGAACGCGCTATCCAAAGATCGACTTTGGGGTCTTGCTGTTGCAGTTCTTTTTCCAGGGCTTTCAATTTCTCCAGGAAATATTTGGAAACGTTCTCGCATTTGAGCGCCTTCATCATGTTGTCGGTGTAACTCATCCTGGAGAAGTAATCCCAAACCAGAATCGGCGAAAGTCCCGACCGGGAGCCGCCCAACGTAGTATCCGGCGAGCCGATATATCCGACTTTCGCCGGCGGCTGGAGCTGGTATTGAGTACGGGTTAGGAACACGCCGGACGGAACGGGAAAGCCGAACCATTTATGCAGGGAGCAGCCGATACTCATGACCACGTCATTGCGAAAATCGAATTGCACCGGCTTGTCCTCGATTTTGTTCTGGTTATAAGCCATCTCAAGGAATGGCAGGTAAGCCGCCCCCAGCGCGCCATCGACATGAACCCAGAAGCGGCGTCTTATATCGCTAAAAGTCTTGCCGTTTTCGTCTCGGTATTGATATTCGTATTGCCATAACTCGGGATAGCGCTCGCCCAATTCCACCAGCATGTCATTCACAGCCGGCACGTCGTCGTAAGCGCCTTTCCAGGTGGAACCGACGTTTAACACGATAATCACCGGATAGTCTTTCTCGACAAAGAATTCGACCAATGCTTTGAGCATCGCTACGTTAACTTGTCCCGACTCGGGGTTATCGGTGTCGAAGGCATGGGACGGTACGCCATCCGGCCACTTGCCTTTATAAGCTCCATGAAGGTGTTGTGTGATCGGGCATTGGCCGGGGTATAGGCTGTTGCCTTCCTCGCAAAATGTGCTTATTTCCAATATTCGGCCGGATTTGACGATCGAATAATGGGCATCTTCGGAAAAGAACAAAATCGGTTGTTTTTTCGCGTCATCGCAAGGACTTAAGCAAACCGTCTGTTTTACCGGGATCTCCTTGCCCCGGACAAAACGGTCGATATTCTTCTCTGGATCGTTTTCTTGCTGTATCAGCATGCGCCCTTTTAAATAGTCGCGCGCATTAAACAGTCCGTAGATATTGCCTTCGGTAAAGCCCATCGACAAAATATAGCCCCAATAACGCTCGGAAGGACGCTTATCCCCTTCGGTATGCGGCCAATCGATATTCCACATCGATGCGAAATAATCCAACACCGCCCGCTCGCAAACTTTACTGTTCAGGGTAAATAAACCGCCGGTAAAGGGGTCGCCGATATTGTTGACATGCATATCCAACAGCCAGGCATAGTCTGAATAGCTTTCGTCTTGATTGGCTTGAAAACCCATGAAATTGGCATGCTGGGTTTTGATAACTTTTTTGAGTTGGTTGACGGCGGCGGTTCTCTGATCGTCGCTCATTGCGTTGGCCGGGATTTCGAATAATGCGTAATCGATTACGGGAAAATCGCCGCCGACGCCTTTTGGCGGGACGGATACATAGGTTTTGTTCGGATCTTTGGTTGGTGGAGCGGCCTCTACACCAAAGGGTACTTGGTCTTCCCACGGTAATTGAAGTGGGCCGAATTTTATGGTTTCTTTTTTTGTGGATTTAGTCATAGTAATCTCTCCGTTTAAGGTTGAATTTTGAGCCGTACGTCTTTTCTGTAATAGTGTTGAGTAATCGTAGGGAGTTTTTTCCGGCATGAATGGATTTAATTCCTTAATTAAGTACTGACAGCTAGTAAAAACGGGTTAAAAAACGTTCCATTGAATAACTTACGGTCGCACAAAGCGGCTAAATTTTGTTCAGCCATCATTCGTCGAAAGAGTGAACACAAAGCGCCGGAATTTCAAAACCCATACTTAGACTTCGCCCGGCCACGGTTGCGGATTCCTAGCGGTTGATTTCCTCAACCGTAACCGTGCGAAGTATATCGGTAAAACATGTTCAAATAAGGCCGAGGTACAACGTGAAATTTGCTGCGATTCAATTCTAATCGAAAGAAAAGCGCGCGTATGCAGGCTAAAGCTTATACTTGCGTAAGCATAAGATGATTGTTTTTAAATAGATTAATTTAATTCATGATTAATCAGTATTTATCTTTAGTGTTTGAGCAAAAATTCCAGCAATCAATGATTCGATTGGGGGAATTCTACAAATTGCCATCAAAAACCACCTCAACCAACGGCATTTCCCATTGATCCACTTTGCACCGGGACTGATAACTTTCTTCGCTGTCATCCCGGTAACGCTTGATTATAGCCAATACGGTAACCGACTCAACTGCGTCGACTTTTACCGTCCAATGCTGGACGGCCCGTGCCGATAACTGGGCGATAATGGTCCCTTCGTCTGTTAAAACCACCTTGCCGTTGTTATGTTCCATGCTGAGTCTGGAGCCAATGTTCAGCCGAGCAAGATGCCGATGAATAGGATGGGATACGGCAAAGCTTCCGGCATAACTCAGGTCGATATCCTTCATGCCTAAAATGGCATATTGCTTGGTCAACGCATAACAATGAGACTGAGGACTTACGGTTCTTGTTAATAAATGGTCGCCGATAATTTCGGCCATAAACGGATTGCGCAGGCCTTGTCGCCGCATCAAACACAAGGTTTCCTTGGCACGGGTCATCGCAACATAATACAAACGCCGCTGTTCTTCAGTTGCAGGCATCATCCAGCCGCCGTCCAATATTGCCAAATGCGCAAACTCCATGCCTTTAACCGAGTGCACGGTACTCAAGAATACCCCGTTCCCGAAACGGCGTTCCCTACGTTGATCTGCCAATATTTCATATAAAAATTCCAGCAATTGCTGCTTAGGCACTTCGCCGTTGTCGGTTTCGTCCCGCCAGTCCTGCAAGATAATTTTCAGCTGATTTAGCCAGATATTGGCGGGCTTACTGCCATAGGCATCGTCCAAATACCCTAGCCAGTCGCTTGCTCTAGTTAAGGCTTTCGATGATTGTTTGATCGTGCTCAGCAAATCGGCATTTTCCCTGATTCTGGACAGCGGCGGTTGTTTATCGCTGGGCAGCATAAAACTGATTGATATGCCCTGCCCCTCCAGCATGGTTCGGACCGGATCGAGCAAGCGCCATGAGGTCGCCAATACCGCGCATTGCCCCCAATCCAGTCGGCTGTCGAGTTGTCGCAAACGCTGCAATTCGTCCACCACGGCAACCGCCTGACTGTATTCGTCGGCGGTAATGAGTTGCTGCACCCGGCCTTTGCCGACCGGATCGAGTTTTTGCCAGCGACCTCCGGCATCCAGAATTCTTCTGCCCCGGTTGATGCGGATCGGCTGCTGTTGTTTCATCCGATCCCGATTGTGCTGGATCAGTTGGTTGGCAGCGGCGATGATGTGGCCGCTGGAGCGGTAATTCTCTACCAGGTAATGCACCTTGGCTTGGTAATCGTCTTTAAACTGACGGATAAACTCGACATTAGCGCCGCGAAACTGGTAAATATTCTGGTCGTCGTCGCCCACCGCCAGAATGCCCAGCTTGCGCTCTTCGTCCTGCGTGCGTCCGGCAATTGCGGAAATCAACTGGTACTGATCGGCATCGATGTCCTGATATTCATCGACCAAAATATAACGGTAACCCGCCAATAAGCGTTCCCGCGTTTCGTCCGCATCGACGCCCAGCAACGGCTTGTCGCCGCGTAATAAGGCGGTCGCTTCATTGATAATCTCGGCAAACTGCCGGTCGCCGCTTTGGTTTGGACTTGTTATCGCGTGCCCGGTCAAGCGCAGGCTTAAACCGTGGTAAGTCTGGATAGTCACGCCCCTGGCATCGTCGCCGATCAGCTCAATCAAGCGGCGGCGCAATTGGGTTACGGCATTGCGGTTAAAGCACAGCACCAAAATGGCTTTGGCCGGAACGCGCTTGACCCGCAATAAATAAGCGCAACGATGCACCACCACGCGGGTTTTGCCGGAACCGGGACCTGCCAGAATCAATAAATTGTCGTCCTCAGCGCCGGCAACCAGCGCCATCTGCTCGGGATTTTGCAGGTCGTTAACAATACGCTGGAACGATTGCTGACTGGTGGCGCGCTCCAGTATGTCTTTGCGGTCCGAAAAATAGCGCTTCACAAACTCGGTTTTATCGGTCGAAAAATAAGCAACCACAAACGCCAGCGCATGACTGATCTTGTCCAACCCGTATTTGGCGTATTCATTGATGACATGCACCTGAAAAATGCGCTCGCTGTAATGCTGGGACAAAGGCTCGAAATCGCCTTTGTTGTATTTTCGGCCTTTGGCTTCCGGCAGCACTTCTATGGTCATCGCCGAGCGAAATACCGCCAAGCCTTTTTGCAGGGTGATGATTTTTTGCTCATGCAAAAAGTTCAACGCACGCTCGACGGCGGCCAGCGAATCTTTAACTTCCGATGACGTCACCAAATCCTGATTTAACACGACCAACAAATCTTCGGCTGAAAATTCAACCAGTAAATCTCCAGACGGCTTAGTGTGGCCAGGGATGCGTTGCATGATGCCGTCCAACACCACCTTAGCTACCGCTTGACGAATCTCTGCGGTAGCATTCAGCGCTGTCCAGCCACGGTTAAGCTTGACCGCATATTGATCCAAGCCTTTGTGCCTGAGCGTCAGACTGCCTTTTTTCCCGGCCAAACCTTTGCCGTCTTTCGTCAGGCTGTTCAGCAACAGGCGCAATATCTCGGGATTGCTGTTTTCATGGCCGTCGTTTAACAAACCTTGATTCAAATGACGTAACGATAAGGTTTGCCATTGCCCGCTATCGGCATCGGGCGCTTGCTCTTGCAGCGTTTTAAGCATGACCCGCTCCAATGCACAGACTTCTTCCAGCTTGGCGAGAGATGAGTTACCGACCTTGTAGCGGACGAAAGCGGTCAGCAACAGACTCTTTTGAATCAGTCCCGCCTTGGCCATGTCGTATAACGTCCTGATCACCCGCTGACTAGCGGTTTGGTCGGCCTTTCCGGGTTTATGATCGTCATTGCCGTCTTTAAACGCGCCATGCAAAGCCAACTCGTCGGCGCTAAAACCCTCGTCGCTTTCCGCGTTAAACAACGCATCTAAAATTGCCAACCAGCGCTGCTGCTGGCGTTGCGACAGACCCAGCTTTTCAACTTTACTCTTGGCTTCATCCATATTTTTTATCAGTGGACGGCCTTGAAACACCTGGGTAAGGTTCTCGTTGCGCTTGATAAAGCCGCCGCGTTCCAGCCATGACACGGCCATTTTGACCTTGGTATCGGCAGCATGATCCTCATTATCGAACGAAGTCTGTACGTCGTCATCCATCAGCAATTCGCCGGTGGTCAACACCACATTACCGGATTTGTCTTTTCTGGTTTTGCGCAGGCCTCTTAAAATCTGGGCAATGTCGCGCTGGTTGATTTGCGACAATGCCGACAACTTAAACTGGGTCTCGATGTCATTCTCATCGAACAACAGCACGCATTCCGCATCTTTTTGATCCCGCCCGGCGCGCCCCGCTTCCTGTAGGTAATTTTCGATCGAACCGGGGATGTCGGCGTGAATCACCAGACGCACATCTTCCTTATCGATGCCCATGCCGAACGCATTGGTCGCCGTAATAATGCGCGTGGCACCGCTGACGAAATTTTCCTGAATATGCTTTTTCTCGGCGGTATCCTTGCCCGCATGAAAGGCTTCAACCTGCCAGCCTTGTTGCTGTAAATACTCGGCAATTTCTTCGGTATTTTTGCGGGTCGAACAATAAATAATCGCACTGCCGCCGTTGTCCTCCGGAGCCAATCGTTCGCTTAACAAACTGTTGATGCGGGGATATTTATCCGCACCGTTAACGGTCTGCACCTCGAAATGCAGTTTATCCCTTTCTACGCCGCCTTCGAATAGAACCAAATCCTGCGCCAGTTCGGCCTTGAAATAATCGATGATTTCATCTTTCACATCCTGTTTTGCAGTGGCGGTAAAGCACTGCACCGGCGGCAGTACGGCTTTTTGCCGTAGCGCAAACTCCTTGATAAAGCGCGCGGCATACAAATAATCCGGCCTGAAATCATGACCCCATTTGGACAAGCAATGCGCCTCGTCGAATACCCAGCAACCGATCTCCCGGTATTCGATGGCTTTCTGGAAACTCAGGTTGCGCAGCTGCTCCGGCGACACATACAGCAATGCAATATCGCCGTTTTGTATGCCCTGCAATACCTCGCCGCGTTCCGGTGCGGTCAGCATGCCGTATAAAGCGGCGGCGTTCGGCGCGCCGGTTTTATTGCGCAGATTATCCACCTGGTCTTTCATCAGCGCCTGTAACGGCGACACCACAATGGTTAACACGCCGCGCCGTTGATAGCGAACCAAAGCCGGCAACTGGAAGCACAGCGACTTGCCGCCGCCGGTCGGCAATATCGCAAACAGCGGCTTGCCGCACATTGCGGCCTTAACGATCTGTTCCTGCAAGCTGCCGCCATCAGGCGCAGCCGGTTCCGGCCTGAATCCGGCAAAGCCGAAATAACGTTCCAGCCAGATAACCGGATTATGCATTTGCGCACAATACGCACAAGCCGAATCATTGCAGGGAACATCCCTTAGCCGGTTCAGCGTCGGCGCGACATCGTCAAAGCGCAAACGTACCCATGGCGGCAACACCGAATTGCCGCCTGCGACTCGTAGCCATGCGAGGCAATAAGTCAACGCCGTTATAGGAGTTAATTTATTTGCCATTTGCTGAATAGCCGTACGACAGGCTTTATCCACGGTTAAGCATTGGAATAGCTCAAACGCCCTTGCTGCATCGACGGCTTTCGCACCCATCGCCGACAATGCCAATTGCACTCCGACAAATTGCGGATTGCCTGAAAAAGCATAATGATAAAAATCCAGCAATCCGTCCTCGGCTTGTTGCTGCTGTAAAGCCTCCCATTGATCATGGAACAACGACAGGGCCAGTCGTGCATCTGCCAGCGGATCGTTCAAGCTGTCCCGCACCAGTTTGTAGTCCTTAACCAGCCGGTGATAGGGATTTTCAGGAAACGCCAACGGCGACAGTAATAGAGTATCAACCACCGGTTTGTTAAAAAATTTAAGCTGCGACAAGATAGCACGGCAAGCCGGAAGGTCATGTTCAAGGACGTTATGGCCTAACAGATAAGTCGCATCACGGGCAAAGTCATCAAACTCGGCCAGTATTTTTTGGATATTGAAGGGTGCTTTGCGTTGGAAAGTTTTGTCGTTAAAGACCGCGCCTATCGCAAAGATCTCGCCGTTTTCATTGGTTTCTAAATCCAGGCTACAGCAGCTGTTTTGAAAGGTTTGCCAGTCCATTGTGTGACTTACATTGCCGATGGGTTGATTAATGCAGTAATCATCGTATCAGGCTTGGGGGAAGTGCGCCATTTATTGACCGTTAGTACAAGCCGCTTACACAACCCGTCATCCGGGCAATCAATGCAGGATGTGCATTCTCGATACCCCTGAATGCTCAGATTGGATTTGCAGATTCTAGCTTCCATACCGGAAAGTAATAATATAGACTTCATCAAAACCCTAAAAAACCGTTACTTACATCAATACACGTTAACCAAGGTAATTCTGTCACTAACTAAAGAGATACTTATGCCGATTAAATGGGATTCAAGATTTAGTGTAAACAACTCCACTATTGATACAGAACATAAATTATTATTAACGCTACTTAATGCGCTGGAAGTAGTGCTGCGCAATCCGCACGAAAGAGATTCTTTAAGATTTTTTGTCGATCAGCTGTATGAGTCTGCTAAGGATCATTTCCATCATGAAGAAAAGCTGCAACTGAAGTATATGTTTCCTTATTATGAAGAAAATAAACAAGGACATGACGCGCTTATCATTGAGCTAGATGAAATCAGAAATGAAATTTATCAATTTATCGAAAAAGGAGACGCGTCACAAACTGAAGCTGACAAAATGAGTGTAAAAATTAACCATGTTTTGCGGGATTGGCTGGTCGATCATATTCTAAAATCGGATATGAAAATGAAGGGGTTTATGAATGACGATAGATAAAAGGCCCCCGACTTTCTTTTCATTAAGTCTTTCCTGATTACGAACCAGAAGGATTGGAAGCCGACAAAAATTGAGTTATGCACAATGAAAGCCCCCCCCTAACAGTCATTGCTGGTTGTCCAACTAAAGAAGAAAAACGGATATGACAGTCTTAGGCATAAGCAGTCGCGTCATTCTTGCCGCTTGTTAGGCAAGGATGCCCATAAAAATTTTCGCAAAAATAGCGACTCACCGTGAACTTTATTATTGGATATTGATATGACAGATACAATTAAACGTAAGCATTCACCTCCCCCTTTGAAAAAGGGGGATCGAGGGGGATTTATCTAATCAAATCTCCCCTAACCCCTCTTTTTCAAAGAGGGGGACTGAACGCTTACATAATAAGAAATAAATGGGAGCAGAATAAACTTAATTTAAAGTTACTCTTCCCCCAGTTATTTGTTGTTATGGCTCATAGATTTCAATAGTGTATTCTATATCTTGAACCATTTTTCCATATGAGCCACCTGGCCGGTTATACTCCGCCCTAAATGCTATTTCATGAGTGCCTACAGATAGCGGTTTTAACATTACCCAATATCCATCAGTTGCAGAAGGATACATTTCTAATTGTTGAGAGTTGTTTTTCTTTCTTGCTATAAGATCAAAACACTTTACTGAACTGCTTCTAAAAAATACTGGGTTTATGAACTCATCATCATCTAACCTGACTTTAAATGTACTTAGATACTGATTATTTAATGCAGCACCACTTTTAACTGATTCACATGATAAATTTGATTTCTGGTTTGGGTTTGGGTTTGGGTTTGGGTTTGGGTTTGGGTTTGGGTTTGGGTTTGGGTTTGGGTTTGGGTTTGGGTTTGGGTTTGGGGGATAATAAACCATATTTATAACAGGAAAGAAAATATGTTTATCAGAAGGAATAGAGCATTTTCGTTTTATTTTTGAAGAGCTATATCCTCCGGCAAGAAACCATACTGGACCAATTT
>JADHTX010000064.1 GCA_016784875.1 Methylobacter sp. | reverse complement strand
GCCGCATGAACAACACCCGCCAAAGGCGGTAATGACTGCAATTGCTCCAACAAGGAATTAATGCCTTGTTGTTGCGCCAAGTCAGCAGCTAGGCCGATAATTTTAGCGCCCTGCGCCGTCAATGCTTGCAGTTTTTGCCCGGCAATAGCAGCCAAGCCTCTACGACCGGCGATGACAACGCAACCTGCGCCATTTTTAACCAGCTGCTCGACCACAGCAAAACCCAGCGCACCGGAACCGCCGGTCACTAAATACGTTCTGTTGCCGACAATTTGTACAGCCTGTTCGCTGTGCGTCCTTGAGTAAGGCATTAATCTGGCCGCGTAGCATCGCTGATCTTGCAAGGCTAACTGCTGCTCATTGCGCAAACCCGATAAAGCCGCCGCCAATAAGTCTTCATCGACAGTACTCATATCCGCGACATCCAGCATCTGCCATTGTCGCAGTGGAAATTCCAGCGCCGCTGTTTTTAACAGGCCGATGACCGCGCTTTGCTTTGGGCAAATAGGCTTTTTATCTATCGCGGCGGCTTTATTCGTTAATAGCGTGACTTTAGCGGGGATAGCCTGTTTTTCTATCAATTGAATCAAGTTTAGAAAACCTAAACAAGCGCTGCTTTCTTCCCCATCGGTAAAATCCTGAACGCAATAAACCAGATGCGCATTTAAATCGGCCATTTTATGATTTTGCCAATATCGCTGATCCTGCAAATTTTCAGGGCTAACCCAGCTGAGCTGCTGTTGTTTACCCTGCAATTTAGTCATTAGCTGTTGGGCAGTTTCGCGTCCTATGCATAACACATTTTCAGCGCCAGACTGGCTGACTAAATCCGCTTTATCCAGCAATTGCCAATCCGGCTTATAAAGCCAAGTATCCAGTTTTTTGTTTGCCAAGCTCGCTAACGCCTGTTCGGACACAGGCTGAAAAGCGACCCCTTGCATTTTTAAAGCGACCGCCCCGGAGCCACTCAAGACCAGATCAACCCTGCCTGAATTAGCCTCACGGGCAGACACTTGGGCATAACATTCAGCGCCCTGTTCAACCGATTGATGAAAATCGATGCGCTCGACAGACACAGGAAGCCAGGTTTTATCGCCTTCGGTTTCTCCCAACGCCACTCCGGCGGTTTGCATGCAGCCGTCCCAAATGGCCGGATGAAGTAAGTAGCCGTCATCATTAGACCGGACTTTAAGTTGGGTTAATGCCGACTGCGGCTTAAAGTCAATCCGGGTAAGCACTTTAAATGTCTCGCCGTAAACAATATCCCTTTGCTGAAACTGTTGATAAAGCTGCTCAGACGATAAACTTTGCCGACAATCCTGCTGCCCTGAATAAAGCGAGGCAGGCTGTTCCAAGACATCGGTTTCAGCCGTTAAATGACGTTGCCACGGCGCATCGCCGACACGGGAAAAAATACCGAGTTCATAGTGCTGTACATTTTCACGCGCCTGGATTTGAACTTGCGTTTGTTCATCAGCCGACAAGATCAATGGCTGCTCTATATTAATTTTTTTCAAAGCTATCGACGTTGTTTTACCTAACTGCTGCGCTGCTGCCGACAGCATTTCCAGCAGCACGGCTAAAGGCGTCAAAAAAACGCCGAACACTTGATGCTCGGACAAGTAAGCCGGTGCTTGCGGCGACATCCAGGATTCAAAGTAGACAGTCTTGGAATCTGCCAAGGCCAGACGCTGATGCAATAAAGGATGCAGTTTTTGCTGTTTGTCTAAATGATGCGATTTTAAAGCCTGGTCCGGCAACCAATAGCGCTTGCCGGAAAAAGGATACACCGGCAATACCGGACGTGCGCCTTTAGGCGGTTCAGCAAAAATCTGTTGCCAGTCTAAATTAAACCCGCCGACATATAACTGGGCGGCGCAATGCAACAGGCTATCTGCCTGCTTAGGCCGCACACCGGCAAAAATTTGATTCGCTTCAACAGAATTAGCCGGCAACATGGGCGATAGAACCGGTTTGGCGCCACATTCCAGAAACGCCGTACAATCCATTCTCTGTAAAGAGTGAATACCCTCGGCAAATAACACCGGTTGGCGGCAGTGCTGCAACCAATATGCCGCCGTTGACATTTCATTGCTTACCGCTTGTCCGGTAACATTAGAAATTAATGTCATAAAGGGCTGATTGAAAATAATCCTGTCTAATTTCTGCTGCAAAGTCGGCAAAACGGATTCCATTAAACGCGAATGGAACGCATGGGAAACCTGCAACTGCGTACAGCTAATGCCCTGTTCTTCCAGTTGCTGTTTAGCCTGCTCAAGCAAAGTTTTCTGCCCGGATAAGACACAGTGTTGCGCTGAATTAATCGCCGCTATATCCAATCCCAACAAATCATCCGCCAATAATTCAGCTAACCGCATAGGGTCGGCGGTCACCGCCAACATACCGCCTTGACCCGGCGCTTGCTGCATGATTTGCGCCCGGGCAACCACCAATTGCAATGCTTCCTCCAGGCTAAATACACCGGCTACGCAAGCGGCAACATATTCGCCCAAACTGTGTCCCATTACCGCATCCGGCTCAATACCCCAGGATTGCCATAAGCGGTAAAGCGCATAATCAACCGCAAAAATTGCCGGTTGCGCATAACAAGTCTGCTGCAATTGCTGCTCGCTGCTTTCAAACAACAAGCTTTGCAACGGCATATCCAAATGCCCATGCAGATATTCGGCGCATTGATCTATGGTCTGTTTAAAAACCGGCCAATGCTGATACAAGTCCCGAGTCATGCCCGGATACTGCGACCCCTGACCGGTAAAAATCATCGCCAGCTTAGGCTTTTGCTGCCCCTTAACGGAAACGTATAAGCCATCAGAGCTCTGACCTTGTGATAAAGCGGATAAAGCCTGCTCGAACTGTTTTTTGTTTGCCCCGACGATAAGCGCTCGTTCGCTGAAATCGCCTCGCCCTTTGGCAGCGTGATAACACACTGACTGTAGACTGAATTCATGTTGTTGCAGCCAGGCTTGGTACGACCCGGCAAGTGCCGTTAACGAAGCGGGACTGTTGGCTGAAAGCTTTAACGGTAAGGCAAGATCGCTGTCAGCAACAGGATCCGCCGTTTCCTGCTCCGGCGCTTGAGCCAGTAGAATGTGTACATTGGTGCCGCTTAAGCCGAAAGCGCTAACTCCCGCCACCCGGTCTTGTCCTTCCTCAACCGACCAGGGCATTAGCTGTTTGACCACCTTAATCGGAATCATTTGCCAGGGTATATGCGAGCTAGGCGTGGTGAAGTTGACATGCGGCGGCAGCATTTTATTTTGTAGCATCAATACGGCTTTAATAAAACCGGCAATTCCGGCCGCACCTTCCATATGCCCGAAATTGGTTTTTAATGAGCCTATATACAAAGGCTTATCGACGGAACGATCTGCCTGAACGCTACTCAAGGCGCCGACCTCAATCGGATCACCCAATGCCGTGCCGGTACCGTGGGCTTCGATATACCCCACCTGTGCCGGTGTTAGCGCCGCATCAGCCAATGCCGCTTTCAACACCGCTTCCTGCGCTCTTTCACTGGGCACGGTCAAGCCGCTGCTGCGTCCATCATGATTAACGGCACTGCCTTTAATCACTGCGCAAATAGGATCGCCCGCCTGTAAGGCATCAGCCAGCCGTTTTAATACCACCAGGCCCACGCCATCGCCCCGACCTATGCCATCGGCCTTATCATCGAAGGTCTTACACAAACCATCTTCCGCCAGCATCATCGCCTGACTTTCTGTAATACCGGCTCGGGCCGATAATTGCAGGTTAACGCCACCGGCCAAAGCCATATCTATTTCTTTGCTGCGTAAACTTTTAACCGCCAAATGCACCGCCAGTAAAGAGGAAGAACAGGCTGTATCGATGATCATTGCCGGGCCTTGCAAACCATAATAATAAGCCAGCCGCCCGGCCAGAAGACTGGGGGCATTGCCGGTTCCGGTATGCACATCAATCGCCCGTTCGTCTTTGATTAATTCAGAATATTCCTGGGTCATGCAGCCGATGAAAACACCGCTACGGCTGTTACGTAAGGCCTTCGGATGAATGCCGCACCGCTCGAAGGTTTGCCAGCTGGTTTCCAGCAACAGGCGTTGCTGGGGATCCATCTGCTCGGCTTCACGAGCGGCAATGGCAAAAAAATCGGCATCGAATTTTGCAATATCGGTTAGAAAGGCTCCGTAACGGCTGCTGATTTTGCCCGGACTTTGCGATTTCGCATCATAATATTCCGCCAATGACCAACGCTCAGCCGGTACTTCCGAACGGGCATTTTTACCTTCGGATAAAAATTGCCATAATGCTTCCGGCGAATCGCAACCCCCTGGAAAGCGACAACCTAGCGCAATGACGGCAATCGGCTCATGCTCAGCTAGCTGGTACTGAGCCAGTTTACTGCGCAACTCGCGCAATTCCTCCAGAGCCCTGCGCATTAATGCTTGCTGTTTATCCGCCTCAGCCATCAATATGTCCACCTTCCAGTTTTAACAGCTCTTGCTCCAACAAGTCGGCAATATCTTCTTCTGCTGCTGCATCCTCAACCGACTCGTCCGGTTTTATCTGTTCGGTAAAAAGACCGGAGAATATATCCGTTACCAAGAAACCCAATAGTTCATCAACTGACGGATACTTAAATGCCAAAGTAGACGGCAAAGTCGTATCGACCGATTTTTGCAAACGATTCTTTAACTCCAGCGTCATTAATGAATCCATTCCCATCTCAGAAAAGCCCGTCTCGGTGGCTAGCTGTCCTGTGTTGGTCAAGCCCAAAACGGCGGCCACTTGCTCAATCAAATAATTGCGCAAAAAACGCTGTCGCTGCGCCAAGGGCAACGCGCTTAATTGTTCTGCCAAAAGCCGCTGTTCGGCTTGTTTAACGGGTTGCCATGCTTTGGTTAAAGAGGAGCGATTAAAGCCAAACCGCTGCCAATCCACGCTAAACAAGCCCAATTGCGCCTGCGTTTGTTCCGGGTTATTAACCAATACTTGATCAAGAAAAGCAAACGCCTGCCCGGCGGTTAATTTGGCCATGCCGGATAAGGCCAGATGACTGTCTTGTTGCACATCCGCCATACCTGCTCCAGCCCAAGGTCCCCAGTTAATACTCAAGCCCGGTAAGCCCTGCTGGTTCCGCCAAGACATAAAGGCATCCATAAAACTGTTGGCCGCCGCATAATTACCCTGCCCAGGTGCGCCCAGTAAAGCGGCAATCGATGAATAAGCAACAAAGCAATCCAGCTTTAATGTCTGACTGTATTGATGCAGATTCCATAAACCTGACAACTTAGGCTTAAACACTTGTTCTAGCTGTTTTGGGTCAAGATTGGCAATGACACCATCATTCAAGACACCGGCAGCATGAATAATGCCGCGCAAATCAGCCCCGTACTGTTCCATTACTGCTTTAACCTGTTCGGCATCCGTCACATCAGCCTTAACGTCATGAACCTCAATGCCTTGACGTTTAAGCTCGGCCATTTGCTGCTGCCCGGTTTCAGACAAACCGTTACGCGACATTAAAATCAGTTTGTTGACGCCTTTTTCCGACAGCCATTGCGCTGTTTGCAACGCTAACGAGCCGGAACCGCCGGTCAGCAAATAAGCTCCCTGCCAGCTAATTTTCTGGTGCTGTTTGAGCTGGGCCGTATGCAATCTAGGTGAAAACAAGTTAGCTGAGCGCAACGAGATTTCTGTTTCTTCCGCTTCTGCCTTAAGGATATTTGCAATTTGACCCGCCGAAATCTCTGATTGATCTAAATCCAACCACTTGCAAGGGCTTAATGGATATTCATGATTAAAGCTTCGCAACAATCCCGCCATTAATTCAACTGCCGGATCGATTAAATCCCGCTCAACAGTCATTCTGGCTTGTTGGCTAACAACGGCGACACTCAGACCTGCCTGCTCTGATTTTGCGATGATTTTCTGTAAATAGCGCAATAAACTCTCAATATTTTGCTCAGCCTGAGCCACCATATCCTGATCTGGCAGACTCATATCCAAGCACAACATCACGCCTTGAACCTGAATCTTATCCAACCCGATAAAATCATCCAGGCTCTGCCATTGCGCCCAATCGGCAGTCTCAGCAATTTTTTTGGCCAACTGCTGCCCAACTACCAGCCAACGACCGGTAACGGGTTCAGCTTTGAGATGATCGGTTACGGCAATCTTTGCCCATTCAACGTCATATATATTTCTATGCAGCATTAACGCTTGCTGCATAGCCTTTCGATCGGCCTTACGCAAGCTAATCCCGGATAATTCAACAACGACTTGGCCTAGCTCATTAAACAACGTCACCTGCCCACTGACCAATCCCTGCTGCCCAACCGCGTTATCCGCCAAACGGGCATAACACCATAAATCAGTCAACCTGTCTTCAGTCGCCAACCGCATTTGATTTACGGCAACCGGAATATAAGTATCCGTGTATTGCTCAGGCACAGCCACGCCCAACAACTGAAAACAGGCGTCGATCAAGCCGGGCGGCACACCAAATGCACTTTCTGCCGCCGTAAGCGGGCGAATCTGCGCCAAAGCCTGATGCCGTCCTTTGAAAAGCTGCTTGAACCAACAAAAACTGTCCCCTAATTGCACCTGTTGATGGCTTAACAATTGATAAAAGGCTCGCACATCCATAAGTTCTGAACATTGCTGCTGGAGGTCGCCGACATCAAACAAAGCCTGATTATGACTTGGCGCTTCGGCCATTAACGCCTGCATATGTTCCGTATAATCGGGACGTTGCTCGTCAACCAAGGTAATAACCCTGACCTGATACTGATGATCGCCTGCTGGAGTCAACCCGACTTGCAGCAAGCGCTGTTCCTGCTCTTTAAGCTGCAAGGCTTCGACAAACTCAATCTGCTCAACTTTAAAACCGCTGTTTTTAAAGCGCTCCCTTCCAACCGCCATCAACACCGATAAGTGACAAGCCCCCGCAACAACCACTTGATTAAATACTTTATGATCCAGCAAAAAAGGTAACTGCCGACAACCGATCAAGCCCTGATACAAGTAGCCGGCCCACAAAGGCGACTTGATAGACTGCTGCAGCATGGGATGAATACTTGAATCCGGCCTAATACCCGTTTTAGCCGCTGCCGGGGTAAACCAGTAACGCTGCCTTTGCCAAGGGTAATTGGGCAAACTCATCAACGCTCTACGTCGACCTTGATAAAATGCAGGCCAGTCCAACTGATAACCTGATTGATATAACGCTGCCGCAATTTGCTGACTGGCATACCAATCATCGCCTTTTGAATCTAACGAGCAAAATGCAGTCGCTGAGCTTTGTTGAGTCAATGCCGTCAGTATTGGCCGTCCACCCATCTCAATAAAGAAGTTGCCGCCCAACTGCTTGCTCGTTGCTAACGCCTGCTTAAATAACACCGCCTGTCTGGCATGTTGCACCCAATAATCAACGCCGGTTAATACATTAACTTCCTGCTGCCCGGTGAGTGCGGAAATAAAACGAAATTGCGGCTTACTAAAGGTAATCTTGCTCAGACAGGCTTCAAATTCGGATAAAATGCTATCGACCTGAGGCGAATGGAAACCTCGATTAACCGGCAAGCGCTTAATCGGCAAACCTTGTTCTTGAGCATGCTCAATAAAAACCTGCATGGACTCGCCGTCACCCGAAACAACCACTTGTTCATCGGCATTATCGGCAGCAATGGCCAATTGCGACTCCATACCCTGCAATAAGACCTGTACTTGCTCCTGTCTCGCATAGACGGCAACCATTGCGCCGTTTTCCGGCAAAGCCTGCATTAAACGACCGCGACAGCAAAGGATCTGAATTGCCGCATCCACGTCAAATACCCCTGCAATACAGGCGGCAACATATTCGCCCACACTATGCCCTAGCAGCATCGCCGGTTTTACTCCCCAGGATAGCCACATCTTGGCTAAAGCATATTGCAAAGCGAACAAAGCAACTTGTTCATGCTGAGTTTGCTTTAGCAACATCTCGGCCTGATCGCCATAAAGCAGCTCTGTTGCCTTAATATGTCCCTGTTTTACTAACGCTTCATCGCAAGCGCCTAAAGCGGTCTTAAATATCGGCTGCGTGCCATACAGAACTAGGCCTGCACCCGCTTTAACACTGCCCTGTCCGGCAAATAAAAATACCGGCGCAGTATTGATTTTATGCAATGAGGGCCATTGACTTTGCGTCAATGCAGTTTGTAAGAAATCTTGCAATTGCGCGACATCATTCACCACAGTCGCTATTCGCAAGGGGAAGTCATCCCGACTAATATTGGCACTGAAACAAAAATCAGCCAGACTTTCCGGCTTAATGTCCGCTAGTTTATTAAGGTGCTGTTGCAACCAGTCCCGTAAAGCCGGTTCGGATTTGGCCGACATTTTAAATAGATAACTACCTTCCGACTGAGGCGCAAGACTAACTTCACTAATAGCCTCCGCCACTAGCACTTGAGCATTTGTCCCGCTTAAACCGAATGAACTGACCAAGCCCACCCTGGGTTTAGTCGGCTGCGGCCAGGCAGAAAGCTGTGCCGCAACCTTAATGGAGTAATCTTGCCAAGGAATCGCCGGACTGGGCTGGTCAAAATGTAAACTGGCAGGAATCTTGTCTTTTTGGATCGCCATGATCAGTTTAATCAGACCGGCAATTCCCGCCGCCGCTTCCAAATGGCCTATATTGGTTTTAACCGATCCGAGTAACAAAGGTTCATTAGACTGATTGCGCAACACTTCGGCCAACGCTTTGAATTCGATAGGATCGCCCAGCGATGTCCCGGTGCCATGCGTTTCCACATAGCTCAACTCGTCCGCTTGGGTATCGGACGCTTTTAATAGTTGCCGTAACAAAGCCTGTTGGGCGCGACCGTTAGGTACCGTTAATCCGCTGCTGCGGCCGTCATGATCAACTGCCGAACCGCGAATAATCGCCAGCACTCTATCGCCATCACGCTGAGCATCGGACAAGCGTTTTAGCGCAACCATTCCCGCCCCTTCGCCGCGACCATAACCATCGGCACCGGCAGCAAAACTTTTACAACGTCCATCTTTAGCCAATGCTCCGGCGGCTGACATTAACACAAATGCAGACGGTGAAAGCATCAACTGCACCCCCGCAGTTAACGCCAAATCACACTCTTGTGCGCGTAAACTCAAACAAGCCTGATGTAGCGCCACCAGCGAAGAAGAACACGCGGTATCAATGGAAAAACTGGGGCCTTGCAAACCTAAATGATAAGACAGCCGACCCGAGGCAAAACAAAAACCATTGCCCGTCCCCAAATACAGATCAGCGCCTGCATTATCTGACGATTCACGTAACAATTGCAGGTAATCCTGCTGACCGATGCCGATAAACACACCGGTCTGACTATTTTTCAATCGACTACTGGCAATCCCTGAATTTTGCAAAGTCTCATAAGCCAATTCCAGCAGCAAACGTTGCTGTGGATCCAGGCTATTAGCTTCACGGGGGGGGATGGAAAAAAACTCAGCATCGAAGCCATCCACCTGTCCCAGAAATGCCGCCTCATTGACATAAGTGCTGCCCGGCATTTCCCCATTTGGATCGTAAAAAGATGAGTGAGCCCAACGCTGCTCAGGTATAGGACTAACCGCATCCACCTCATCCCGTAGCATTTGCCAGTATTGTTCCGGCGAATCAGCCTTACCCGGAAAACGGCAAGCCATGCCGATCACCGCAATCGGCTCGGTTCGAAAGCGCTGACAAAGATCCAGTTTGGCCTGCAACGTTTCAATCGCCAAAAAAGCTTTTTGCAAAGAAGACAGCGGATTATTATTATTTTCTGCCATGCGGATTAAAGACATCCCTAAATTTATCGCTCACTTTAAGTTTCCGGCGAAGTATGACTTACTTTGCCATTATTCTTGGTGACAGTTCAAGCTTTTAAAATAATTGTAAACTGACTGTTTTATTTTACTCTAAAGTATGCGTTTGCGCCTCACTCCGCAACAATGTTATCGACTTAACAATCAACGAAATATAACTAATTGATATACAGAACAATACATCAAGCCAACTACAACCGGTTATGCAGAATTCACGATAAAAAATACCACACCTAGTGTAAATCTTATCCTCCTCCCTTACCGACTTGCAAGTCATCTTGTCTAATTTTAAATCCATACCTGCGAAATATAGTCGAACTCCCCGGAGCACAGATAATTTGACAGATCAGAATTTAAAATAATGTTGTACGAAAAAGGAGAGGATATTTTTCCGAATTACTCAAGGCAGCAATTCCCAATTTAAAACCCTGTTAAAATAAAGCCATTTTTAACCTATCAAAACAACACCTCATCCTGACAAAACAAATGGACTTGAACTTAGTTGACCAGATACGTAACACATTTAACGCATTACCGAAAACAAGGCAACAACCAAAAATATGCCGTGGAAGATGCTGCGTTAAGCGCATTTTCTGTCTTTTTCACGCAAAGCCCGTCCTTTTTAGATTATCAACGGCGGATGCAAAAGCACCACAACCGGAACAACGCGCAATCGATTTTCGGCGTTCATCAAATTCCTTCGACGAGTCAAATCGGCAATCTACTTGATCCTATCGCTCCGGAAACCCTATATCCGATATTGGCTGAGGTCGGTGACGCGCTGTACGCACAGGGTTGCCTGGAACCTTTTATAAGCATCGACGGCACGTTGCTGGTCGCACTGGATGGCACCGACTCATTTAGTTAGGAAAAGGTTTCCTGCCCCTGCTGTACCCGGCAAACGCTGAAAAACGGCAAAACCTTGTACCGCCACACCGTGGTCACCCCCGTCATCGTCGCGCCCGGGCAAAGTCGCGTGGTGCCTTTGCCGCCTGAGTTTGTTGTTGCACAGGACGGCCAGGAGAAACAAGATTGTGAGCTGGCGGCAGCAAAGCGCTGGCTGACCGCTTGGGGAAGCCATTACGCACCTCGGCGTATAACCCTACTGGGCGATGATCTGTATTGTCACCAACCGTTTTGTGAGTCGGTCAAACAGCAGCAGATGGACTTCCTCTTCGTCTGCAAACCCGATTCCCACGCCCTGCTGTACAAATAGGTGGCTGATTTTACCCGTACGGGTCAAGTCCATACCCTCGAGAAAAGCCGCTGGAACGGTAAGCAACGCCTAACCGAACGCTATCGCTACATCAACCAAGTGCCGCTACGCGACAGCGATGACGCCTTACTGGTGAACTGGTGTGAAGTCACTATTACCAATGAAAAACAAGCCCTTGTTTACCGTAATGCCTGGGCCATGTCGCATACTATTAACGAAGACAATGTCATGCAAAATGGTCGCCGCCGGTCGTGCCCGTTGGAAAGTCGAGAATGAAAACAACAATGTTCTCAAAAACCACGGCTATCATTTCGACCATAACTTTGCCCACGGTAAGCAGTATCTGTCCAACTTTCTAGCCACGCTCAACCTGTTGGCCTTCCTCGCCCATACCGCACTGGAATGGTTGGACGATTCTTACCGCGTAGCCCGAAGTTCGGCACCCTCCAGGCGGACTTTCTTTGAAAACTTGCGTACTCTGCTTCAGTTTATCCCTTTTGATAACTGGCAGCATCTGATGCGGTTCATGCTAAATGGCGGCATCGAATTACCAACTAAGACTTAAGGTTTTTAATTGGGAATTGCTGGCCTGACTCCGTCCTTCTTACCCCAGATCCAGCCATTGATTTTGGCCGTCCGGTTCGTAGCTGAGGCTGGCGGTGGCCTGCTGCAAGTTTGAAATGTCGGGCTGAAAAGCATTGCCCGACATTGGCAGAATTTGGCTCCATTACCTTTGCCCCTTTAGAGGTGAGCGTTTACCTCGGCTCAACGTAGATATGGTAAATATATAATATATCCAATAATCAACTGTAACCCGACAACGCAAACATAAAACATAAAACATAAAACATAAAACATAAATCTTAGTTTTCTTTTATACCCTATTCCAAAATAAGAATAACATTTGCTGTAAACAAAAGAATAAAATATTTGCGCAATACTCAGACTTAATATTACCCAAAGCCAATATTCAAAATAGATAGCTGATGTTAATATTATAAAAATGTCAATGGGTATACCTAGCACCATCATTAAACGGGTCTCGAACCGGTTCATTTGAGTATATGAGAACACTGGAAATAATTCCTCGAAATAATTATGTGTTAATTGAGTCCTGGCTTACAGATGCCATCTTTCATAGCATTGTCATCCAAACCATCTCGATCTAAATCACAAGATAATGTCTGACATTCTGCTGTATTCTTTGGTAATACTTCTGATATAGCTACACCAATTGGATTAGGAACAAATCTCCCTGTTAACGGATTGATCTTTATAGCCCTATTGGTTAGCTTCTCTGCGATTTTACTAAATGCTTTATTAGTCAATTGCTCATTGGATGTTCTAGATATATTTCCCCCTGAAATCGGGTTACCTGTCAGTCCTCGGCTTGTGGTTCCTATTCCTTCAATTGGCATAAGCCCATCTGGATCAATTTCATTAACCGGATCATTCACCACATACCCATAAGTATTAATCCCACCAGCCAACCCAATCGGGTCACTCTCAATATACCCTCCCGTAGCCGGATCATAATCCCTGTAGTAATTATAAAACAGCCCAGTTTCTTGGTCGTAATATACTGCCCCGGAAACCTTAGGTTGAAGACGAACTCACCAAGGCCGGAAGGATTTTGATCCGGCAAGCTGTTGCCGAAGGCTTCGGACTCCCAGCTCCATGCTATCCGATTGTCATTGGACCGGGTAATTTTTCTCGGTGTGCCCAGATGGTCGGCATGGATGTAGTAGATATCCGCCGTTGCTGTTGTGACTGAGGGTTTCAGCACGGCCACCGGCAGGTCGCCCAGCCAGATGATCTCCTGGATCAGTTGGCCGGTGGCGTCGTATTCGCCGGTCAGGTGGCCTTGTTCGTCGTAAAAGCATTGGCGGGGGGTTCCGGCTGCGGTTTTGCTGATGCGCTGGCCGAGTGCGTCGTAGCCGTAGCTGATAGTTTGCCCTGTTGCTGTGTTGGTGGTGGCGATTCTTCTTCCGGCTGCGTTGTATAATACTTCGCCCGGCCACGGTTGCGGATTCCTAGCGGCGGATTTTATGCCGATAGCCGCGTTGCTGAAACAGTTTCATAGCTTGCTATGCGCCTGTTTCAGCGCCTTGCTATCGACAAAAATCAACTCGCTACATTTCCC
>JADHTX010000063.1 GCA_016784875.1 Methylobacter sp. | reverse complement strand
ATGTATTGGAAATAGTACAGGAATTTCGCGAGCCTGCAGGAGCGCAATAATGGCGAAGGTACAGTAATATCGGTCTGCCATCAGCAAGTCTCCAACTGACAGACTGCCAAACAGTTGGCTGAGCAACGATGTTTCGCCAGTTCCCTTACCTTGATAGGCTCCCAAGCTATAGTCAAGCACGGTTCCTGCGGCCAAAGAAATCAACACAACCATACGTGCAATCGGAAAGCCTAAGCCAGGTTTTTGACTGTCCAGTTGAGGAAAGTCTGCTTGGTTCTCAGCTGTATCCGGCATCTGTACCGTTGCTCCATCAGTAAGGACAATGTTATACCCCTTCCATCGCCATGCTGTGAAAGCCTGGTTGTGGAGGCGTAAACCAGAGGCCGTGGCGGCTGCTCTAAGTTCCTTTAGGGGTAAGCGTTGTCGTGCTTTACAGTAAGGCCCCGTGTTGACCGTATTGGCTGATTTTCCATCGACGATACGGTCAACCAATATGCCTGAGACAGCTTGTTTACAGGAGCCGTCGTCACTTAATACTTGGAAAATATCATTTCCTCAACCGTAACCGTGCGAAGTATACGAACAAATAATCGCAAGAGATAAACCAGACTGGATATTTTTGGCTGAGAGATAAAAGCCTAGCCGACCTGGACAACCTACCCGAGCCGGATGTGTTGGCGCTGGAAATTATCGGCAACCTTGAGACGGGATTGAGCCGCTTTAGGGAAATTGCGGCGGGATTGTAAGCGCGCATTTCTGTTATCTGCCGGGTTTACTGTTTTTTATGCCTTTTCTTGGCGTCTTTATGATAGATTCATCCATTCTTTTTGATAAATAAGATTCCCATTTTGTTAAAAAAAATTTTCTTGTCTGTCGGCCTGTGCGGTATTTTATTGTTGCTGCCTGCTTTCGGCTTTGCCGAAGGTTTTGGCGTGGAGGTAAAAAATGCCGAGTTCGTCTTGCATGGCGATAGCTATGTGCTGTCTGCGGATATGGATTATCGACTCAGCGACAGAGCAAAGGATGCGCTGCAAAACGGTGTGCCTTTGTATTGGGATATGCATATAAAAGCCTTGCAGCATCGGGATTATTTCTGGGATAAAACATTGGTTAGTGCCGTTATTCGTTATCGTATTCAATATCATGCGTTGTTGAATATGTATCGGGTCAGAAATGAAGGCTCCGGCGCTGTGTCTAATTTCTCAACGCTTTCTGCGGCGCTTGATTCGATGTCTACTCTCCGTAATTATCGGGTAATGGATAAGGCGGATTATGTTCCGGGAGAAAGCTACGCCGTCGGCATAAAAGTTACGCTTGACCGGGACGCATTGCCTTTGCCTCTGCGCCCGGTGGCCTATACTAACCCTCAATGGTATCTATCCAGCGACTGGACATTATGGCCTTTAACAAAATAAAACCCCCTATCAGCTTGTCTATATTGATCCTGTTCGGCTTGATTCTGCTGTTGTTGCAGCTGATGAGTTCGGCAACGCAGGAATCTTCAGAGTTGAGCGCGATGTATTCCTGGCTGCTTTTGGTCAATGCATTGGGATCGGTGGTGTTGCTGGGTTTGGTCGGCGCTAATATTTATTCTCTGGCGCGGCAGTTAAAAAAACGCGAGGCGGGGTCGAGACTAACTACGCGAATGGTGTCGTTGTTTGTGGTGCTGGCATTGGCGCCTGCCGTTATTGTATTTTATTTTTCGATGCAGTTTCTGCATCAGGGGATCGATAGCTGGTTTAATGTGGAAATCGATCGGGCGATGGAAGATGCCTTGGAGTTGAGTCAGGCATCGTTAGACCAGCGGATGCGCTGGCATTTGCGACAAACGCAGCAATTGGCCGGGAGGCTGGCGGATTCGCCGGAAACGCTGGTGACCCTGGAAATGGAAAATTTGCGCGAACTTTCCGGCGCATCCGAGATGACTTTGTTTTCCCGGCAAGGCCGAATTATCGCCTCTAGCAGCATCAATCCCGGTGATATTTTGCCGAGTTTGCCGGATGAGCATATCTGGTTGCAGTTGCGGCGAAATACGGAGTTCGTTGCATTGGCGCCGGTGCGCGAAGACGAATTGATGATCCGGGTTATCGTTACGGTTAAGACCCGGGAGCCGCAATATTTACAGGCTTTATATCCGGTGCCGGTCAGAATTGCCGATTTGGCGGATTCGGTAGAATTTGCCTTTGTGCGTTATCAGGAAATGAATTTTTTAAGGGACTCGTTAAAATTGAGTTTCTCTTTGACCTTGTCGCTGGTTTTGCTAATGAGTTTGCTGGCGGCTATTTGGGTGGCCTTTATCAGCATCCGCAATATTATCGCCCCGGTAAAAGCGCTGGTTAAGGGGACGCAAGCGGTGGCTTCCGGGCATTACGACCAAGAGTTGCCGGTTATTGCACAGGATGATTTGGGCTTTCTGGTGGAGTCCTTCAACGAGATGACGCACCGTATTGCCAGGGCCAGCGATGAAACGAGAATGGCCGGTATTGAAGTGGAAAATCAACGGGCTTATCTGGAAACGATACTGGCGAATTTAACGGCAGGGGTGATTAGTTTCGATACGGTATATAAGATACGTACGGCGAATCAGGCGGCTTACCGAATTTTTCATGTTCATGTGAATCAATTTGTCGGGCGGACTTTGCTGGAGTTGATGCAGAGTTATGCCGAGCTGGCCGAACCGTTGAAATCCATTCAGCGCTTAGTGGAACAAGCCGATGATATATGGCAGCAGCGAATTGCCTTTTTAGGGGCTAATGGTCGTCAGGAATTATTGTGCAGAGGTACGCCGCTGTTTTCTCAGGAAGGTCATCGAGTCGGGGCGGTGGTGGTGTTCGATGATGTGACCGATCTGATTCAGGCGCAGAAAAATGCGGCCTGGGGAGAGGTGGCGAGAAGGCTGGCCCATGAAATCAAGAATCCGTTAACACCGATACAGTTGTCGGCAGAACGTTTGCAGCACAAGTTGGCCGACAAGTTAAGCGATGTTGATGCGGGTATGTTGCAACGTTCGACCGCAACCATCGTGCAGCAGGTTGAGGCGATGAAAGAAATGGTGGACGATTTTTCAGAATATGCCAAACCTTCTAAAAAACAGACGGTAGATATTGATTTGCCCGGTTTGGTTCAAGAGGTATTAGCGCTTTATGTGTTAAAGTCAGGGGTCAAGTTTAAAGCCGATTACGATATGGGGTTGTTGAAGATTAAAGGCGATCCCGTTAGTATCAGGCAAGTGTTGCATAATCTGATAAAAAATGCACTGGAAGCGTCAGGCGATAAGGGGTTGATAGAGATAAGCCTGCACCGGGTGCAAAAAAATAGTACCGATTTTATCGAAATTGCACTTTACGATGACGGGCCGGGCATTAAGGATGAGCAAATCGAACGAATTTTCGAGCCCTACGTTACCACTAAGGCCAAGGGTACCGGCTTGGGCTTGGCGATAGTCAAAAAAATAATTGAAGAGCATGGCGGTGCGATATGGGTCGACACCAGCCGTAGAGTGGGGGCTGGGTTTATCATTCAGCTTCCGGCGTGTAATTTTTGAGAAGCCGTAAAATATGAGTACACACATACCGCGTATATTGGTTGTAGATGATGAACCGGACATTCGCCGACTGGTCTGTGAGATTCTTGAGGATGAGGGTTATCAGGTCGCTACGGCTGAAAATGCCGCCGCCGCCAGGGAGTTAAAAAAGTCTAAAGATCCTGACTTGATTCTGTTGGATATTTGGATGCCGGATACCGATGGCATCACCTTGTTGAAAGAATGGGTTGTTGAAGAAACGATGCTTTGCCCCGTGGTCATGATGTCTGGACACGGCTCGGTCGAAGCCGCTGTTGAGGCGACTCGGCTGGGAGCTTATGATTTTCTTGAAAAACCTTTGTCGCTGGCGAAGTTGTTATTGATTGTGGAAAGGGCTTTGGAAGCCAGCAGTCTGCAAATCGAGAATGCGGGTCTTAAGCAGCAGTTAGCCGCCGATATTGAGCCGGTGGGCAAGAGTGCGGCTGTTGCAAGGCTTAAGGATCAATTAAAGCGCTTGGCGCAGCATGATGCGCGGGTGTTGTTTGTCGGCGAGGCGGGTGTAGGTAAGGAAATGTATGCGCGTTATTTGCATAATAACAGCCCTCATCGGGACGGCCCTTTTGTGGATGTGGCGGTGGGCAGTATATCGCCGGAAAATTCCGCAGTGGAATTTTTCGGTAAAGAGGATGCGGGTAAAATTTATCCGGGCCTGCTAGAACGTGCGCATAAGGGGACGCTGTTTTTAGGCGAAATCGGCGGCATGGATAAGGAAACGCAACTAAGGTTGCTCGGCGCGCTGGAGTCCAGTTCATTCCTGCGGGTCGGGGGGGGCGAGGCGGTCCGTGTCGAAGTTCGGGTGGTGGCATCGACCCGTATTGCCTTGGATGAAGAGGTCAAAGCCGGGCGTTTCCGGCAAGATTTATATTATCTGCTAAATGAAGTATCGCTCGATGTCCAAGCGCTACGGGAACACAGTGAAGATGTGCCGGCATTGCTGAGTTTTTATGTCGATTATTTTGTGACTCAGGATAGATTGCCGTTTCGGAAATTTTCCATGGCAGCGCAAAACTATTTGCGCAATTACAGTTGGCGCGGCAATGTGCGGGAATTAAAAAACCTGGTGCAACGATTGATGATACTGGGTGCCGGAGAAGAAATAGAGTTGGATGAAGTGAAAACTGCGTTGGGTTCGGTGATTGGCGATGCCGTTATGCTTCATTCAGTGCCTGAGTTTTTTAATTTACCGTTAAAAGACGCGAGGGACCATTTTGAGAAAGCCTATCTGGAATACCATTTTGAGCGTACCGGCGGTAGTGTTGCAAAATTGTCAGCCGCAGTGGGCATGGAACGAACCCATCTTTACCGTAAGTTACATTCATTAAATATTAAATTATAAATTAGGCGAAAGGTGCGTTTTGTCTTCTTTCGTCTTGCGCTTGAATCATAAATAAACTTGAAAGTTTTGATGATTCTTAGTACAATCTCGCTCTTTATATTAAGCCTTTAACAGTAAGCCTAAGCAACGATGAAAACATTTAGTGCAAAGCCAGCAGAAGTTAAGCGTGATTGGTTCGTGGTCGATGCAGAAGGAAAGACGCTTGGTCGTCTTGCTTCTGAAATTGCGCTTCGCCTTCGCGGTAAACATAAACCAGAATACACACCGCATGTTGATACCGGTGATTACATTATTGTAGTAAATGCAGAGAAGATAGGCGTTACAGGCAATAAAGAAACAGATAAATTGTATCAGCATCATACAGGTTATGTCGGTAACCTTAAAACTGCTACCTTGGGTAAATTGAGAAAAACTTTCCCTGATCGTATTCTTACTACAGCAGTTAAAGGAATGTTACCAAACAATCCATTGGGTCGTGCAATGTTCAAGAAATTGAAAGTTTATGCAGGTCCTGAACACGATCATCAGGCTCAACAGCCACAAGTATTAGAATTATAAGCGGGTAGATCATGGCAGCAGCAGCTCAGTACTACGGAACAGGTCGTCGTAAATGTGCAATAGCACGTGTTTATGCAACTTCAGGTACCGGAAAAATCACTATCAACAAAAAAACTCTCGAAGAATACTTCGGTCGCAAAACCGATCAAATGGTTTCTCGTCAACCATTAGGTTGTGTTGATATGGAAGGCAAATTCGATATTAATGTCATCGTTAAAGGCGGCGGTCCATCTGGACAGGCCGGTGCTATTCGTCACGGTTTGACTCGTGCATTAATGGTATATGATGAAACTTTACGTCCAGCGCTTAGAAAAGCCGGTTATGTTACCCGCGATTCGCGTATTGTTGAACGTAAAAAAGTCGGTTTGCATAAAGCCAGAAAACGTCCACAGTACTCGAAACGTTAATCGATTACTTCTATGTAGTAACCCCGGTTACGTATGTGGAAACAGAAAGGGTCGCATTCGTAAGGATGCGGCCTTTTTTTATGGGTATTTAAAAGAGGAGGATGGGTGAAAATTTCGGTTGTTGTGCCTGTTTATAATGAAGCAGACAATATTTGCGCATTGATTGCAGAGATTGTTACAGTAATGAGTCGGGCAAAAGCGTATGAAATTATTTATGTCGATGACGGCAGTCATGACGATACGGCATCCGTTTTAAAACTGGCGCAACAAAGCGTCAAAACATTGAGAGTGATCCGGCATCGGCAAAGCTGCGGACAAAGCACGGCCATTCGTACCGGAGTCAAGGCAGCAAATTATCCTTATGTCGCAACGCTGGATGGCGACGGTCAAAATGATCCAGCCGATATTCCTCGCTTGTATAGTGTGTTGGCAGAGTATAGAAAAAGCAGCAGCAATTTATGGATGGTCGCTGGATGGAGAAATAAGCGTTACGATTCTGCATGGCGGCTTTTTTCATCGAAGTTGGCTAATGCCGTTCGTTCCAGTCTATTGGGCGATAAAACGCCCGATACCGGTTGCGGTTTGAAAGTGTTTTTAAAAGACGAGTTTCTGGGCTTGCCGTATTTTGATCATATGCATCGTTTTCTGCCTGCGTTGATTTTACGAGCAGGCGGGCAGGTGATTTCCGAACCGGTTAATCACAGAGTTCGAGCGCATGGATATTCGAAGTACGGAACCTTGGACCGGCTTTGGGTAGGAATTGTCGATATAGTAGGCGTAATGTGGTTGCAGAGGCGGGCAAAACTGCCGGAGGTAAGCGAAAGTGAGCGTGGATAAAGAAACGATTTGGCTGGTTATCGGTTTTTTGGGGCAGGCGTTGTTTTCTGCTCGGTTTATCGTGCAATGGCTTAAGAGCGAACGCGAGAAAAAAAGCGTTTTTCCTATTGCTTTCTGGTATTTCAGTATCGCCGGCGGCATAACCCTGCTGTCTTATGCAATTTACCGGCAAGATCCGGTTTTTATCGTGGGGCAGCTTACCGGCTTGTTTATTTATCTCCGGAACCTGTATTTCGTTATTTACGAGCATAAAACGTTAAGCGCTGAATAGTTTGCTATGTATCAATTGCTATCTGCCAGATTGTGGATTTTACTGCTTTGGGGCGTTTTAATTACCGCCAGTCTTTATATCCGGCCATTGTTTCCCGTCGATGAAACCCGATATGCCGCCGTTGCTTGGGAAATGTGGCTTAGGCACGATTTTCTTGTCCCTTATTTAAATGGGGAACCTTACAGTCACAAGCCGCCGTTGCTGTTCTGGTTGATGCAGTTAAGTTGGCGGCTATTTGGCGTTAACGACTGGTCGCTACGCCTCATTTCACCGCTTTTTTCCTTGGCAACATTGTTTTTATCCGGCGCAGTGGCGGGTAATTTATGGCCTGAGCGCAAACGGGTTGAAGCGCTTGCGCCGTTACTGTTGCTGGGGTCGTTATTCTGGGCGCTCTACAGCACATTGACCATGTTCGATATGATGCTGGCATTTTTTGCATTATTAGGCATCTACAGTCTGTTAAAGCTGGCGGCTTCGGGTTTGTCATTAAAATACGGGTTACTGCTGGGCATAGCCGTAGGCGGCGGGCTTCTTAGCAAAGGCCCGGTGATCTTGGTGCATATTCTGCCGGTTGCGCTGTCGGCGCCCTGGTGGCTGAAAACGGCTGGATTTCGTTGGAAACATTGGTATTTTGGATTGACTGCCGCCACTTTACTCGGAGTCATTATTGCATTGTGCTGGGCGATACCGGCCGGGATTGCCGGAGGCGAAGCTTATCGACAAGCGATTTTTCAGGGGCAGACCAGCGGACGATTGGTCGAATCTTTTGCGCATCGGCTGCCGTGGTGGTGGTATTTAGAGATTTTACCGTTATTGCTGTTGCCGTGGTTGCTTTGGAAGCCTTTGTGGGTTGGGTTTAGCAAACTAACGCATCAAGATTTGGGTGTTCGTTTTTGTCTGGCGTGGGCGATACCTGTTTTTATCGTATTCTCCTTGATCAGCGGAAAACGCATCCATTACCTGCTGCCTTGGCTTCCAGTGTTAGTCTTGTTAGTGGCTCGAGCAGCAGATGAAGCAAGTGACGCTAAATGGTGGGAAAGAAGTCATCGGCTGGTGATGGCGGTATTCGGCTTGCTGGGTTCGGCACTAATAGCTTTGCCCTGGATAAACGGTATTTATCATTGGCGGGCTGAATTAGCCTCAGTCTCGCCTATGTGGGGAGGTTTGCTGGTCGGTAGCGCAGTCATTTTGGGCTTAGTGAAGGCAAAGACGATACAGGATTCGGTTTTATCTATTTGTGTCGTTTCTGTTATTGCATTAATCACGGTTTCCAGCGGTTTTTTTGCAGTTACAGCCGATAGTTACGATACCAAGCCCGCCGCCCGGACGATTGCGAAACTAATGGACGAAAATAGAGCCATTGCTTTTTACGGCAACAAGTATCACGGTCAATATCATTTTGCCGGGCGTCTTAAACGGGCGATTACCGTCATATCCGGTTTCGCCGAGTTGCATGATTGGGCCGAACAGCATCGGGACGGTTTTATTATCGTGAGCGATTCAAATTCCGGGATATTGCCGCTGTCGCTAATCCGTTATCATTTTCCATTTAGAGGTCAACATATAGGCTTGTTGTCCAGTCGGGTGCTGCTGGAAAATCCGGATCTCGGCGCTGTATTGAAGCCGTAGATTGGTAAGTTAGGCCGTTCTTGCCGTCCAATGTCCCGTTTTGATGAATAGGAATCAAGCTCTGCTGCATACCCAAACATCGACTCGACTAGCGCCGGCTTTTTTCAATGCGTAGGCCAGTTCATGGGCTGTTGAGCCGGTGGTCATTACATCGTCGAGTATCGCAATGTGTCGGGCATGAATGGGTTTGATGATGGAAAAAGCATTTTTCAGGTTTTTGCGCCGTTTTTTAGCGGGTAGTCGGGTTTGATGGGGCGTGTCGCGATTTCGCTTGCAGCTATTAAGGTCCAGCGGGATTTGTAATTCCCGGCTTACCGTTCTGGCGATTTCTATAGCCTGATTGAAGCCTCGTTGGCGATAGCGGGCTTTATGCAGCGGAACCGGTAAGATCAAGTCGGGCCGGTCGGCGGCTTGTTTCAGATGGTCGGCCAATAACATGCCGAGTAAGCGAGCATTCTTGTAATTAGCGCCGAATTTTAAGGAGCTGATTAAATGCCGGATGGCACCTTGGTGAATGAACGGGGCGTAGGTCTGGTCAAAGGCCGGTTGGCGGCTCAGGCAGCGACCGCACACTATTGCCGGGAGTGACGCGTCCGAAGAAGGAGTCTGGGCCGAACTTGCACTGCATGCAATTATCGGAGCGGTAGTTGGCGGTTCCATGATTTCTGCGCATCGATAACAGCATCGTTTATTTCTAGGCAGTTGCGTATGGCACGAATGGCAAATGTCGCGGGAATCCAGTCCTGAGTTACCGCACAATATGCAGGTAGGCGGCAGCAAGTAATCCTGTATAATATTGATCCAGTTGTATACCATTTCTACCTGAACGGGTTGACAAGTTTATCGATTGTCTTTGTTTAAGAATAACAGTAACTGGAGCTTAACAGAATGTCTGAAAACCCTGCAATTCGCCATGACTGGCAGTTGGACGAAGTGCAAGCGCTTTATGCGTTGCCTTTTAATGACCTGATTTTTAAGGCACAAACCATACACCGCGAGAATTTCGACCCCAATGAAGTTCAGATCAGTACTTTGTTGAGCATCAAAACCGGCTCCTGTTCGGAAGATTGCGGCTATTGTCCGCAAAGTGCGCGCTATGATTCCGATTTAACGCCGGAGGCATTAATGCCGGTGGATGCGGTATTGAAGGCGGCGCAACTTGCCAAAGATCAAGGGGCATCGCGTTTTTGCATGGGTGCGGCTTGGCGGCAACCCAAGGATAAGGATGTCGAACGGGTCGTGGAAATGGTGCAGGGTGTTAAGGCGCTAGGCATGGAAACCTGCGTAACCTTAGGCATGTTGACCGACGAGCAAACGGCTCGATTAAAAGAGGGCGGACTGGATTATTACAATCACAATCTGGACACCTCGGAAGATTATTATTCCGAAGTCATCACCACGCGGACTTACCAGGATCGTTTAGATACGCTGGCACGGGTCAGGGATGCAGGGATTAACGTATGTTGCGGCGGTATCGTCGGCATGGGCGAGAGCGATGTCGATCGCGCCAATCTGTTGATCGAACTGGCAAACTTGCCCAAGCATCCTGAAAGCGTACCGGTCAATATGCTGGTGCAGGTAGAGGGCACGCCGTTAATGGGCACCGAATCTTTAGATCCCATCATATTTATCAGAACCCTAGCCGTTGCCAGAATCATGATGCCAAAATCTCGGGTGCGTTTGTCCGCAGGGCGCAATAATATGAGCGACGAAATGCAGGCGTTGTGTTTCCTGGCCGGAGCCAACTCGATTTTTTACGGCGATAAACTGTTGACTACCGACAATCCTATGACGAACCATGACTTGGCGTTATTCGATCGTCTGGGCGTTCATTCAGGCGGTTCGAGTTACGCTTGACCCTCAAAAATTGTGCGATCCACGAAAACCACAAAAGGCACGAAAATATCCAATGTGATTTATTTCGTGTTTTTCGTGGACAGAGACTTTAATTCTAATGACACTCCCATTCTCCGAATTAACAGCCGACCTTGATGATATTGCCCGGCAGGGGTTGTATCGTTCCCGACGGGTCATTGCATCCCCTCAAGGCATCAACCTGGAAATCGACGGCAAGCAACTCGTCAATTTTTGCAGTAATGATTATTTGGGCTTGGCCAATCATCCCGATGTACTCGACGCGTTTAAGGCAGGCGTCGATCAATACGGAGTCGGCAGCGGCTCGGCGCATTTGATTTGCGGACATAGCGCAGCTCACCATGCCTTGGAAGAAGAGCTGGCGGCATTCACAGGACGCGACCGGGCATTGCTGTTTTCTACAGGATACATGGCAAACATCGGCGTGATCTCGGCTTTATTGGGGCGCAGCGATGCCGTGTTTGAAGATAGGCTAAATCATGCGTCCCTGTTGGACGGCGGCCTGTTGTCCGGCGCACGGTTTAAGCGCTATGCCCATGCCGATGCTGCGGATCTTGAAACCAACCTGAATAAAGCCGCAGGTCGCAAGCTGATCGTTACCGATGGCGTATTCAGTATGGATGGCGATTTTGCGCCGCTGGATGAACTGGCGCTTAGCGCAAAAAAACATGACGCTTGGTTGATGGTTGACGATGCGCACGGACTGGGCGTTATCGGTGAGCGCGGCGGCGGCATAGTCGAGCATTACCGCCTTAGTCAGGACGATGTACCGGCGCTGATGGGAACGCTGGGTAAAGGTTTCGGGACTTTCGGCGCATTTGTCGCAGGTTCTGAAGCGCTGATAGAAACCCTGATCCAGAAAGCCCGTACCTATATATATACCACCGCGTTACCGGCGGCGGTTGCCGAGGCGACAAGGGCCGGCTTAAAAATTGTCATCGAAGAAAGTTGGCGCAGAGACAAGCTTAAGCAATTGTCGGAGCAGTTCAAGCAAGGGGCGGAACAGTTGGGTTTGACATTGATGCCGTCCTTATCAGCCATTCAGCCTATTTTAATCGGCGACAGTCAAACCGCCGTGGCGATCAGCAACACCTTGGCGAATGCCGGATTTCTGGTTAGCGCGATACGTCCGCCGACCGTGCCTCAAGGCGGCGCAAGATTGCGGGTGACATTTTCGGCGCTGCATGAACAACGGCATGTCGAGCAATTGCTGGATGCGCTGGACAAAGCCATGGCAGGGCGCAAATGACAAAAATTCACCTGGAAACCTTCGGCAAAGGCAAAACCGTCGTGCTGATACATGGCTGGGCCATGCATACCGGTATTTGGCGGGAGTTCGCCCGGCAATTGGCGCGCAATTATCAGGTTATTTGTATCGATTTGCCGGGGCACGGGCATAGCGAAGCAATCGATCCGTGTACACTGGAACGGATTAGCGATGAGTTGGTTAAGATAATCCTCCCCTTTGAAAAAGCAGGGTTAGGAGGGATTTGCTGGCTGGGCTGGTCATTGGGCGCGACGGTCGTACTCGATATAGCCGCGCGTTATCCCCAACGGGTATCATCACTGATTTTGCTGGCGGGAAACCCCTTGTTCGCCGTAGGACAGACCGACCTGTCACCCGAAACGCAAACATCCTGGCCGGGCATGGATGTCCGCTTGCTGGATGATTTTGCCGGGCATTTGAATGAGAATTGTCAGGCAACCTTACTGCGATTTTTATCTTTGCAGGTAAAGGGCATTCTGGATCGGAAAACCCTTTTGAAAGCCTTAAAGACCGCCGTATTCGAATGCGATGCGCCTGAGCAGGCCACGTTGCAAGGCGGATTAGACATATTAAAACAGGCCGATATGAGGCCTGTTTTAGCCGACTTAAAAGTTCCTGTCTCAGTCATACTCGGCGGACTGGATACCTTGGTGCCAGTTGCCGTAGCTCAAAAAATGCAGCAGATATTGCCAAGCGTGGAAGTAAACATCATCGACAGGGCAGGGCATGTGCCGTTTTTGTCGCACAGTCGGGAAACGCTGGCGATTATTGCCCGATTTATGGACCGGCAATGTATTTAGATAAAGCCAAAATCAAGCAGTCATTTGCGGCGGCCTCGGCGACTTATGACAATGTCGCCGCACTGCAACGCACAGTCGGCAAAGCATTGCTAAGCGCTGTCGACACAAAAGCCCTGGCCGGAACGGTGTTGGACTTGGGTTGCGGCACCGGGTTTATATCCGCGCAGTTATTGGCTAACCAAGGAGAGTCCGTTTCGCCTGCCTTGAACTTAGACGATTGTTTGGGAAATGGCACACAAAACGAATCCGACAAGACGGTTATTGCCCTGGATATAGCGTTGCCGATGTTGCAAGCGACGCGAACAAAGCTGGCGGATACGCCAAATATTGGTTATTTATGTGCCGATGCGGAACAGCTGCCGCTGAACGGGCAAAGCGCCGACTGGGTGTTTTCCAATCTCGCATTGCAATGGTGCATCAACCTTGAGGCTGTTTTTAGCGACATTAAACGGGTATTGAAACCGGACGGAAAGCTGGTTTTTTCGACATTCGGCCCGCAAACGTTACAGGAATTAAAAGCCGCTTGGGCGGAAGTCGATAACTACAGTCACGTTAACGACTTTTACAGTGAGCAACAGATGATTCGCTTTCTTAGGCTTTCGGGTTATACCGAGATAAAGCTTGAAACAAAACAGTATATCTCCAACTACGATTCGGTTT
>JADHTX010000062.1 GCA_016784875.1 Methylobacter sp. | reverse complement strand
CGGTCGGGGCAGTACACATCAAGCGCGGGTATAGCGGGCCTGTCGAGATAACATACTCGGAACGCTGCCAACACGCGAAAGCTAAATGAGCCGTATAACGTAATATATACGACATAATTTGTCGTATAAAAAAATCGTATTGTCGTATAATCATTTTAGATTAAAGTTATCTTATTGTTTTCAATGATTAGATTGTAAGGTAAGGCGATATATCATGCAAGCAAATACGACATCGGCGCAACCCAAAAAATTACTCGACCAAGTCCGTGACAAGATTCGTTTCAAACACTACAGCTTGAGTACGGAGAAAACCTATGTCGCCTGGATTAAACAGTTTATTTTGTATCATCACAAGCGGCATCCTTTGGAAATGGGGGCGCTTGAGGTGGAGACGTTTTTAACCTATCTGGCTACGCAGCGGCATGTATCCAGCTCTACCCAAAATCAGGCGCTGTCGGCAATTTTGTTTTTGTACCGCGAGGTGTTGGTTGTGGATTTACCGTGGCTGGATAATTTTGAGCGCTCGAAAAAGCCCCGGCGTTTGCCGGTGGTGCTCACAATCCAGGAAATACAGGCTCTGTTGCATGAGGCTTCCGGGGCGCCGGAGCCGATTGGTTTGATCATTAAGTTATTGTACGGCACCGGTATGCGATTGATGGAGGCGGTGCGGTTACGGGTGAAAGATGTTGATCTGGAACGCAGGGAAGTTATTGTGCGCGACGGTAAGGGCGGTAAAGATCGGGTGACTATGTTGCCGGAAAGTCTGGTTGAATCGATACGCGCTCAGCTGGCGTTGCGTCGGGAATGGCACGAGCAGGATGTTGTTTTGGGTAAGGTCGATGTGTGGTTGCCGGATGCGCTGGCGATCAAGTATCCCAACGCTTCAAAAGAATGGGGCTGGCAATTTGTGTTTGCCGCCAAAAACTATTCGGTCGATCCGCGCAGCAAATCGGAACGCCGTCATCATGTTGAAGAAAAGCAGGTGCAACGCTATGTCAAACTGGCTGCTCAAACGGCAGGCATCGCCAAGCCGACGAGTCCGCATACTTTACGGCACAGCTTTGCGACGCATATCTTGCAGTCGGGTTACGATATTCGTACGGTACAAGAATTATTGGGGCATAGCGATGTCGCTACGACAATGATTTACACTCATGTGTTAAACAAAGGCGGCAAAGGTGTGGTGAGTCCGTTGGATCGATTGTAGGGGCGGTGTGACGATTCTAGCGGCTTGTCCCACCTTAAACCGGTAGCCAAAATAATGGGTTCATCTATAGGTTATTTGCTGTTATTGGTGTGCAATCGATTCATAACCCCAATCCCCAACAACAAAACCAGCGTCCCCCACAATAATCCCGGCACCAGCCAGAACCAGTTTTGGTAGAAGGTGACCGGCGGATTTTTCAGATACGGCACTTCATATAAACCAGCCCAGGCCTGATGTATCGGGGAGCGTTCCAGAATTTCTCCGGATGCCAGCGATACGGTGGATATGCCGGTGTTGGTGACACGCAGTACCGGACGGCGAAATTCTACGCCGCGAGCCAAGGTCATATACATATGCTGATAGGGTTCCTGCCATGCGCCGTACCAGGAATCGTTGGTCACGTTGACGATGAACTGTGCGCCGAGTTCTGCCAGTGAGCGGGTGAATCCGGGAAACAAGCTTTCGTAGCAGATTTGCGCGCCCATTTTATAACCGTTCCATTGCAGCAATTCGGTCGGGCCGTGGCCACGGGCAAAGTGTCCAGTGGGCGGGAGCCAGTTGCGAATTTCGGGGAAAATTTGTTCGCCGGGGATGTATTCGCCGAACGCCAGTAAGATCGATTTGCTGTAATGTGGCGGCACGATCTCGCCATCCTTGTTCAATACAAACAGGGAGTTGGTAATCAGGCGGGTGGGTTCGTCGACGCTGTAAGCGCCGGTAATTAGCGGCAGTTGCCGCTCATGGAGAAATTGCGCTAAAGCGACGGGATAGTCGTCGGTTTTGAATTGCTTGCCCAGCAATGCAGGGAATGCGGTTTCAGGCCATAGCGCGAAGTCGATTTTGGCGTCTTTATGGGCTTTGAGTGCGTTATCGGTCAGGGTTAGATAACGATTGAATATTTCATTGCCAAAGCCTTTGCCTAGTTCGGCGGCCATTTTTTCTGCATTCTCGATATAGGCTTGAATCATCAGCGTTTTAAATGATGCATCCGGTTGCGGTAGTCTGTTTTTAAGCCACAGGCCGCCGACATTCAATAGCATGAAGCCGGTAACGACAGCGACTAAGATGATTTTACCGGTATGCTGTTTGCGTTTTTCCCACGCGATATAAAGCGGCAGGTTGCACAGCAATGTCGCGGCGCTGAGTCCGCTAAAGCCGATAAATTCCGCCCATTGGTAAACGGGAACATTTGCTCCGTACCAGGAGTAGCCGAAGTTCCAGTCGAATAAGGTCAGCGAATAGGCTTCGCACAATGTGGTGATTAGGGCCATCAGTCCCAATGAAAGCCGCTTCGACCAGTTAAATTTTTGTTGTCCCCAAAACCACAGCACACCGGCCAACGGCACGAACAGGTGAGCGATTAAGCCATAGATTGCCATGCCGATAACCGCGACAGGCCAGTTCAGATGGGCAAACTCATGTAACATGTAAGTTACCCAGTTAAAGCCGATCAGCGTGAAGATGAACGAGGTGATCATGCCGCCGATAAGAACGTTTTTCAAACGGGTTTGCCGGTTCCAGAAGATCCACAATGGAACGAAACAGAATAAGGAAGCCCAAGGCGGGAAGGGGATGTAACTGGTGCCGATTAGAATGCCGGACAGGATGGGGAGTCGGTAGGATTTTAGATTGCCAGTGGGAACGCTGATCATAGTGTCAAAAATGAGGTGTGGATGTGCGCTGGTTCCAAAACTTAAGAGGCTGTGGAAGTGTTCTTTTAGTAGAGTAAATCAAGAGTACGGGATGTGAATCAATAGGGTGGTTTTCTCCGTGTGCTTGGTGTTCTCTGTGGTAAATGATATTACGCACCGCTGGAGCGGGACGGAATGCATCCCCACGCCGGAGCGCTCGTCGTTATATATCGCACTTTCATTCCCACGCAGCTTGTGGGAATACGGCAATTACCAACGTCTTACGTGTACAGGACGCAGCGCGTCCAATACTGCATTCCCACGCAACGCGTAGGAACGAGGGATTAGTGACTATGTTTCGCAGATACTTGTGTATCAAGACGAACGCCGGAGCGTGGGACGATGTGTCTACACATTAACTGCCATGAAGTTCCGCATGTAAGGCACGGTACTCGTCTGACAGTTTATGATTAGGCACATAATGCACCAGCGGTTTGGATTCAGTATGCGACTCCCTGACTTTAACCGATGGGGAGATCATCGCGGCCAGCACCGGCAATCCCTCGGCAATTAGTTCTTCGACCAATTGGCGTGGCAAGTTGGCTTGTTTTTGATATTGATTGACGATGATGCCTTCAATTTCAAGAGTTTGGTTATGGTCGGCTTTGACTTCTGCCACGACTTGCATCAGTGAATACAGGGCTTCTCTGGCGAAGGTGTCGCAATCGAAAGGAATTAAGCATTTTTCTGCTGCGATTAATGCCGATTGGCTGTAGAAGTTCAGGATAGGCGGCGTATCCATATAAATTTCATCAAAGCCCTCCAGTTTTTCCAGCGCTTCTTTTAATTTGAAGATTTTCATCCGCGATTCCAAGCGGCTTTGCAACGGCTCAAGCTCGGGGTGGGATGGAAGGACAAACAGGTTGGGGAACGGCGTCTCATGGATGGCGCTTTCAAGACCGGACCCGGTTGTACCGCCGCCAAACAGGGACAAGCTCAGGGTGTCTTTAAAGAAGTGAGCGATGGTTTTATCGCTATCGCTGACTTTATTGCCGAGCAGATATTGTGTTGAATTGCCTTGAACATCGAGATCAATTACTAAGGTACGCTTGCCTTCAACAGCGCTGATGGCGGCTAAATTGCACGTAATAGTAGATTTGCCGACGCCGCCTTTCTGGTTGAAAATGACTCTGCGCATGTTATCCCCGTTAAATCAAATAGTTGAAAGTCGCATTATAAGGCTTAGGCCGCTAATATCAAATGCGGATAAAGGTTTTTCCGTGACATTGCGGACATTCAGGGATTTCACTGGGTGTTTTAAAGGCTATTTCCTTGCCGCAGTCGTCACAAACAAAAGTGCCGGGGATGGTGATGTCGCCGCTGTGATAGGTGTGTGCTTTGGCTAATTCTTCAAGTTTTGCCAGTTCCAGGCGGGTTTTATCGGCAAGACTTAAAAATGCATCCAGGGTGAAGTTCTCAATCAACTCAATATCGAATTTAAACCATTCGGATAAAGAGTCCTTGTCTTCCTTGGCCGATAAACCTTGTGCCGCATGCTCAATATCGCGTTTAACAAAACCTGAAACCTTGTCCAGTTCTTCGCTGGTTAAGTCGCTGTCTTCTCTCGTTTTTTCTTTTGAAATTTCCAGCGCTTCGGCAAATGAATGTAGCGTATCTTCCATGGTTTCATGGAGATGCTTCATCAGATCGGAATAGGCGGTGACAAGTTTGTTTTTATTCATAGGGTTCAACTCCTGAAAATGACGCTTTAGATTTAAGCAACTGTACGGTATTCTAACGCTTTTGACTGGTAAAAGACGAGAAGGATGCAAGAAAATTATAAGCCGTTGGCAATTGAGCAAGAAGTACAGGTCGTCTGGGAAGATTCAGGCGTGTTTAATGTGTCGGAATCGTCTACTGGGGAAAAGTATTATTGCTTGTCGATGTTCCCGTATCCCAGCGGCAAGTTGCACATGGGCCATGTCCGCAACTACACCATCGGCGACGTTATCAGCCGCTACCAGCGCATGTTGGGCAAAAATGTCATGCAACCTATGGGTTGGGATGCGTTCGGCCTGCCAGCAGAAAATGCCGCTATGCAACATGGCGTGCATCCCGCCGACTGGACTTACAGCAACATCGACTATATGCGCGACCAGCTTAAGCGGCTGGGCTTCGGCTATGACTGGAACCGCGAATTAGCTACCTGCGATCCGTCTTATTATAAGTGGGAACAGTGGTTTTTTTTGAAGTTGCTGGAAAAGGGCCTGGTTTATAAAAAAACCGCACCGGTCAACTGGTGTCCGCATGACATGACGGTTCTGGCTAACGAACAAGTTATCGATGGCTGCTGCTGGCGTTGCGATACTCAAGTCGAGCGCAAGGAAATTGCTCAATGGTTTTTAAAAATCACCGCCTACGCGGATGAATTGCTCTCTTCTTTGGAATCTTTGGATGGCTGGCCGGAACAGGTTAAAACCATGCAGGCCAACTGGATTGGCCGTTCCGAAGGCGTGGAGATGGATTTCACTGTACCTGAGTCGGATCAGCCCTTAAGTATCTACACCACGCGTCCTGATACATTGATGGGCGTGACTTATCTAGCCGTGGCGGCAGAACACCCGCTGGCCTTAAAAGCCGCAGAAAGCCATGCCGATATTCGCGCATTTATCGACGACTGCAAGATGATGGAAACCTCGGAAGCGGCCATGGAAACTATGGAAAAGCGCGGCATCGATTCCGGCATCAAAGCGGTTCATCCGATCACCGGCGAACTGGTGCCGGTGTGGATAGCCAATTTCGTGTTGATGGGTTACGGCACCGGCGCGGTGATGTCCGTTCCGGCTCACGACCAACGGGATTTTGAGTTTGCGCTTAAGTACGGTATTGAGATCAAGCAGGTGATTTTCGCCAAAGACGGGGATTCGGATTGTTCGGAGCAGGCTTACACCGTAAAAGGCGTGTTAAAAAATTCCGGCGCGTTTGATGGTTTAACTTCGGAACAGGCTTTTTCGGCTATTTCGGAAGCGCTGGAAAAAGACCATAAAGGCCAACGCAAAACCAATTTCCGCCTACGCGATTGGGGTGTTTCCCGTCAGCGTTACTGGGGTGCGCCGATTCCGGTCATTTATTGCGACGACTGCGGCACGGTTCCTGTTCCTGAACAAGACCTGCCGGTGGAATTACCTAAAGATGTATTGCTGGACGGTTCGCAATCGCCGCTGGTCGCTCATCCGACTTTCTCCCATACGACTTGCCCTGAATGCGGAAAAGCGGCGCGTCGGGAAACCGATACCTTCGATACCTTTATGGAATCGTCCTGGTACTTCGCGCGCTTTTCAGGCAATAACCCGGATAGTATGTTGGATGAAAGTGCTAAATACTGGCTGCCGGTCGATCATTATATCGGCGGCATCGAACACGCTATCTTGCACTTGTTGTATGCACGGTTTTATACCAAATTGCTGCGCGATGAAGGCTTGCTGGTTTGCGACGAGCCGTTTAAGAAACTGCTTACCCAAGGCATGGTACTAAAAGACGGCAGCAAAATGTCCAAATCTAAGGGCAATACTGTCGATCCGCAAGGCCTGATCGATCAATACGGCGCGGATACCGTGCGTCTGTTTATTATGTTTGCCGCGCCTCCCGAACAATCGCTGGAATGGTCGGACAGTGGCGTTGATGGCGCGTTTAGATTCTTGAAGCGGCTCTGGAAACAGGCTTATCTGCACAGTGAGGCAGGTGGATCTACAATGCCGCTTGATAAACAGGCGTTAACTGAACAGCAGCGAGCGATACGTCGTCAAGTGCATTTGACTATCCAGAAAGCTACCGATGATTTCGGCAGACGTTATACCTTTAATACCGTTATTGCCGCGAATATGGAGCTGATCAACTCGTTGACCAAGTTTGATGACGATTCCGACAATGCTAAGGCAATTCGACAGGAAGCGTTGGAGGCTATTGTGTTGATGCTGTCGCCGATTGTGCCGCATATTTGCCATCAACTGTGGTTGGACTTGGGGCATCAGCAAGCGGTTGTCAGTGCATCATGGCCAGAAGTCGATATTACGGCTTTGGAGCAGGATACCTTGGAGTTGGTGCTACAGGTCAACGGTAAGTTGCGCAGCAAAATGTCGGTATCGGTTAAGGCGTCTAAAGATGAAATAGAGGCAATGGCGCTGAATGATGAGCATGTTAAGCGCTTTATTGAAGACAAGCCGGTTAGAAAGGTGATAGTGGTGCCTAATAAATTGGTCAATATTGTTGTTTAGGCTAAAGGCGTCAGGCTAAAGGTCAAGTCGTATATTTTTGGGTCCTTAGCTTTTTGTCCTGTTCTATTCATTAAAGGGGAAACCAGTGTTAACGAAAAATGCAGCCGTATTAGTTATGGCTTTGTTATTGAGCGCTTGCGGTTATCATTTGCGAGGTGCTTTTCAATTGCCTGAAAACATGAAAAATGTCTATGTAGAGGGCGGGTCTGGAGCTCTACGAGAGCAATTTAGCCAAGTCTTGGGGGCATCTTCCGGGCAGCTTGCCGGTTCTCGTAAAGGAGCGGGAATTGTTATCAAGATATTTAATGAGACCTTCAATCGACGCGTTTTGTCTTTGAGTAGCCGAGGTAAGTCTAACGAGTTTGAACTTGATTACCGGCTGGAATATGAATTAGCCAATGCCGGCGATGCGCTGTTGTTGGAGCGGCAGGCAGTTGAAATCAGGCGCGATTATTATAATGATCAACAATTTGTTATTGCCAAAGATAGTGAAGAAGCCGGGATAAGAAATGAAATGTATGAACAGGCGGTACATTCCATCGTTAATCGTGCTCGAGTCGTATTAGAGGCAGGCGCAAAATAATATGCGCCTCAAGCCGGAACAGATAGTGGCGGCGCTGCAAAAAGGCTTGTCGCCAATTTATTTTATTAGCGGCGACGAGCCTTTGCAGCTAGGCGAGGTAGCCGATTCGGTCAGGGCGGCGGCAAGAAAAGCCGGTTACGATACTCGCGAGGTTCTGGTTGCGGATAGCGGTTTTTCATGGCACGACTTAGCGGAGTCGGCAGGTTCGTTATCTATTTTTGCCGATAAAAAAATTATCGATTTGCGCTTGCCCACCGGTACGCCGGGGGCTGAGGGGTCTAAGGCTTTAATTGCGTATTGTGAACGCCTGCCGGAAGATACGCTGTTACTGATCACTGCCGCAAAGGTGGCGGGCGCCTCATTAAAAACGCGCTGGTTTCAGGCCTTGGATAAGGCTGGTTGTGTTATTCAGGTCTGGCCGTTAGATGGGCAAGACTTGGTTCGTTGGTTGCAGCAAAGAATGCAGCGACGCGGGCTAAAGGCTGAAACAGAAGGCATTAAAATACTGGCTTCCAGAATTGAAGGCAATCTGTTGGCTGCTGCCCAGGAAATAGAAAAACTGTACGTGTTATACGGTGAAGGCAGTCTCAGTAAGCAGCAAATCTTTGACGCGGTGGCCGACAGCTCTAGGTTTGATGTATTTAAACTGATGGATAGCGTGTTGGCAGCCAGAGTCGGTCGGATTTTAAAGATATTGTCCGGCCTGCGGGCGGAAGGCGTTGCGGCTCCTGTGGTGTTGTGGGCTCTGACGAGGGAAGCTCGGGTTTTAATCAAGATTAAGCGAGCGCTATCTGGCGGACAAAATAGAGCGCAGGTTTTTAAAAACAACCAAATCTGGGACAAGCGTCAGCAATTGGTTAGCGATGCATTGAGCAGGTTGGGTGAAGGCGATCTCAACAGCATATTGACGTTGAGTGCAAAGGCGGATCGGCAGATTAAAGGACAGCAGCAAGGAGACGCTTGGGAAACTTTATTGGCTATTTGTTTGATGTTTGCGTCCGTTGCAATGACGAAAGGTTAATAAAAGAAATAGCGGTTAAATCTAAATGCCGACTCTTTTTTCTGTCTAACTACTCAGCAGTTGCGCATCGGTAATTATGGCAAATAGAGTTTAAATCTGGCCCCGCCAAACTGACTATTGTTGTCGGTCGTAATAAATCCCCGGTTTTGGCCTTTAATATGTAATTGCGCAATGGTCTCGGTAAAAAACAAGCCCAATCCGGTGTTGCCGTTAGCCATATCAATCTGGGGAAGTTGTTTGTAATCGGACGACATCAGGTTTTCAGGATAACCATCGCCGTCATCTTCAATGCAAAAAACAATATAATCATCTTCCTGCGCTACAGACAGCAGAACTTTGCTCAGACAATAGCGCTGTGCATTATTGACCAAGGTGCAGAGGGCGTTACTGATTAGGGCGTTGTCGCAGTAACAAAACAGTTCGTCATCGCATTGGGTAATAAGTTGAACGTTGCCAAAAGATAATAGGGTGGATTGTTGAGCGACAACATCCTCCAATATGTCTGAGACGCTATGCTCATCAATAGTCAGATTAAATTGGGATAAGTCAATTTTATAAAGTGTCAGTAACTGCATGAGGCAATTGTTCATGCGATTGGTTTCAAATTCTAATTGTCGGAACTCATTAGGTTTTGGGTCTTGGTGGATGCTTTCCAATTTACCGATGAGTGCCCGAAGAGCAGTCAATGAATTTTTTATGTCATGAACGGAAGAGGCCAGAATGGCGGGAAATCCGATTGAAAGCATGGTATTAGACATTTTGGCGGGTTATGGGTTGGTTTTGGATCGAATAGTATCCAGCTCAGTCTGAAGGCCGTTGATTTGATTGTGGGGTATGCCTACTTGAATAGCCTTGTTGATATAGGACTGGGCGCTCATGATTTTTTCCTGCTCAGGTTTAGACGTCTTAATGTCATGAATAATGATTTTTACCATATTTAAAATAATCGTGTGATTATCAGGCATTTTAGCGATGGCTTGTTCAAAAATGGCCAGAGCTCCCTTAATGTTGCCTTCTTGAAACAGGCTAACACCTTTGTTATTGATATCGATCAATTCTTTTTTTATTTGCTGAATCAGCGTTTCTGCATAGTCTCCACCGATAATAGTATTGCACAGGGTGACGATGTTTTTGATAAAAAGATTATCATCAATATTGGTTTTAATTAAATCATTGAGAATTTCATCGCAAGTCTCGTTGTTTCCGTTTAAATAAAACGTTTTTGCCAGCTCCAAGCGTAGTTCTTTGGATAGTTGTCTGTTAAGTTGCTCGTTTAGTTTAAAGGTCTTTCCATAGGCTTGCTGAGCTAGCGCTTTATTGCCTTTTGCTTGATGGATTTCGGTTTCTAACAGGGCCGCCCTAATTTTAGCTTCAGGGTCATTGTTAAACTGCTGATTCAACTCGTACAATACTTTTAGCGCTTCATTGGCGGCGTTGCTTTTTAAGTAAACATTCGCCAAGCCCGAATAGTCGCTGGAAGAGCGGTGTATGGAGTTTTTACCCAGTTTAATAGTCGCCGTGTAGGCTTTTTTGGCAACAGGGAAGTTTTCAATCCTGTCGGCCAGTATAGCCAGTTTTTTTTGTCTTAAAATAGACAAAGGTGAAAGGGTAACGGCTGAATTAAGCGAAGAGACGGCATGCTCATCGTTACCCATTAATTCGTGTGCTTTTACCAGCCAATCATATGCTTCCAGCATAACTGGATATTGCTCAATGAGTTCCTGAAAAGTGCCGATAGCTTGATCGTAATAGCCGAGAAAAAAAGCTACAACACCCAAGCCTAATCTGGCCCAGGGAAGCTCTCTTTCTTGCAGAATATCCTGATAAATCTGCTCTGCGGTTTTAAAGTCGCCAACTTTAATAGTCAGTTCGGCCTGCAATTTTAATAGTTGCAGGTGCATTTTTTTATCTTCGTTCTGGAGCAGTCTTTTGCAATTATGTATGGCTTGGTAAATATTGCCATTGTCCATTTCGCTTTCAATGCTGGACAAGTATTGCTTGCGGGCATGACATCTTTCAATACGGCTTAATAATTGCAGCCGATTAAAGGGTTTAATTAGATAGTCATCGGGTTTATTTTCAATGGCGCTAAGCACCATCTGCTGGCTTTGTTCACAAGTAACCATAATAAAGATCGCATTAATAGGCAATAATTTAAGATGCTTGGCTTCTTCCAAAACCTGTTGGCCGTTTTTTCCTCTGAGTAGATTGTAATCGCAGAGGACAATATCAAACTTGTCGATCCGCATCGCCGTTATTGCGTTGATGCCGGATTCCGCTTCAATAATAAACCGGGCGCCGAATGAACCAAGAATATGCTTAATGGTTTCGCGCATGATAGCTTGGTCTTCAACGACCAATATTTTTTTTGAAGCTAGATTTATTGCCATAAGGGATAAATTTTAACCTTATATTTTGGGCTTGAAAAAAACCAATGCGTCTCCATATTGGCGTTAATCTTATAATTAATCAGGATTAATAAAAATGACTGTTGAAGCAAAAAAAGAAACCCTCGGCTTTGAAACTGAAGTTAAACATCTGCTGCATTTAATGATTCATTCATTATATAGTAACAAGGAAATATTCTTACGGGAATTGATTTCAAATGCCTCGGATGCCGCTGACAAGCTGCGCTTTGAAGCACTGTCCAACGACAGTTTATATGAAGGCGACAGCGACCTGAAAATTCGCTTGGAATACGATAAAGACAAACGAACCATCACCGTTATCGATAATGGCATCGGTATGACCCGTGCAGAAGTTCAAGAGCATATCGGCACCATTGCCAAATCGGGCACCAAGCAGTTTTTTCAAGCCTTAACCGGCGACCAAGCCAAAGACAGTGAATTGATCGGTCAGTTCGGCGTTGGTTTTTATTCGGCGTTTATCGTTGCCGATAAAGTCACCCTAACCACCCGCAAGGCAGGTGCCGACAAGAGTGAAGGCGTACGCTGGGAATCGGCAGGCGAGGGGGATTACACGCTTGAATCCGTTGACAAAGCCCAACGCGGAACCGAAATCGTGTTGCATTTGAAAGAAGCTGAAAGCGAGTTCCTGGACGGTTACCGCATCCGCTCCATCGTCAGAAAATTCTCCGACCATATTTCTTTGCCTATCGTTATGGACAAGGAAGTCGCCCCCTCTATGCCGACTGAAGAAGGCGAAGAAGAAGTAAAACCGGCGGAAATCGTTGAAGAGACCGTTAATTCGGCTTCTGCATTATGGACTAAAGCCCGCCAGGAAATTACCGAAGAGGCTTATAACGAATTTTACAAGCATGTCGGTCACGACTATCAAGACCCGTTAACTCACGTACACAGCAAAGTCGAAGGTACGAATGAATACACTTTGCTGCTTTATGTGCCGACCCATGCGCCGTTCGATATGTGGGACAGAGACACCAAGCACGGCGTAAAACTGTACATACGCAAAGTGTTTATTACCGACGATGCCGAGCAGTTAATGCCGCGTTATTTACGTTTCATCAGAGGGATTATCGATGCGAATTCCCTGCCGCTGAACGTATCGCGAGAAATTTTGCAACAAAGCAAACAAATCAGTGCCATCAAATCGGGCGCGGTTAAAAAAGTGCTGGGTATGCTGGAAGATTTAGCCAAGACAGAGCCGGAAAAATACGAGACTTTTTGGGCTCAATTCGGCCAAGTTATCAAAGAAGGCCCGATTGAAGATCACGGCAATAAAGCGCGCGTTGCCAAATTGCTGCGTTTTGCTTCAACCCATGCCGATACTGACAAACAGGATGTTGCGCTGGAAGATTATGTCAGCCGTATGAAAGAAGGACAGGACAAGATTTATTACGTCACCGCAGACACTTTTTCGGCGGCAAAAAACAGCCCGCACTTGGAGATTTTCCGCAAAAAAGGCGTAGAAGTCTTATTGTTGTCTGATCGTATCGATGAATGGCTGGTGTCTAACCTGGACGAGTTTGACGGTAAGCATTTACAGTCTGTCGCCAAAGGCGATTTGGACTTAGGCGATTTGGATGCCGAAGAAGACAAAGCGGCTCAGGAAGAAGTGAGCAAGGACTTTGAATCGGTGCTCAAGCAGATTAAAGACGTGTTGGCCGACAAAGTCAGCGAAGTGCGCTTGAGCCATCGTTTGACCGAATCGCCCGCTTGTCTGGTTGCCGATGTATACGGCATGAGCCTGAATATGGAAAGAATCATGAAAGACGCCGGACAAGGCATGGGTATGGGAATGGGTAAAAAGCCGATCTTCGAGCTTAACCCGACTCATCCGTTGGTGGTTCGAATGAAAGAAGAGCAAGACGACAGTCGTTTTGCCGACCTGACCCATATCCTGTTCGACCAAGCTATCTTGAGCGAAGGAGGACAGCTGGATGATCCTGCGGCCTTTGTACATAAGTTAAATGGGTTATTGCAGGGCTTGTTGCACTAAGAAATGAGCATGGAATAACTTAGGCAAGTTACCACTAGCCGGAGTGCAGGCTTCGCCTGCATACGCAAGCAAAACTTGCACTCCTGCCGTACGAAGTTGTCCACCTTATTTCATGTTCGTTCCTAAGCGTTAAGCAAACGAAAAAGGCCGGAGAATATCCGGCCTTTTTTTTTGCGTGATGGTTTTGTTAATGTTGATTCAAATCTGAGAAAGGTTTGTCGTTGGAATAAGTATGTTCGAGAGAAAACATTCG
>JADHTX010000061.1 GCA_016784875.1 Methylobacter sp. | reverse complement strand
CCCATTTTCACATGACCATGCACCACCGCATGAGCGCCTACCTGACAATTAGCACCAAGCTCGGCACCGGTTTCAATAACGGCAAAAGGCCCTACTGTAGCATTGTCGCCTAACGATACATCCGACGCTATGTATGCGGTCGGGTGAATATTTTGAGTCATCTTCTCTATCCTCGTGGATGATATTTTGAATGTAATTCTTTAAGTCTTTCGCGGGCAATATGGGTATAGATTTGCGTGGTCGATAAATCGGAATGACCGAGCAATAACTGCACAACGCGCAAATCCGCACCATGATTTAACAAATGCGTAGCAAATGCATGCCTTAAGGTATGCGGCGACAGCTCTTTGTTGATGCCGACTTTTTTTGCATGTCGCTTGATAATATGCCAAAAAGCCTGCCTCGTCATACCATCCGCCCGGTTAGTGACAAACAAATAATCACATTGTCGCTCACCGAGCAATACCTTCCTAGCTTGCCCCATATAGCTCTCCAGCCAGCTCATGGCTTCTTCGCCGACCGGCACCAAACGCTCTTTATTTCCTTTACCGATAATTCTGACTACGCCTTGCCTAAAGCTGATCTGCTCAAATTTCAAATTGACCAATTCCGACACCCTAAGCCCGGTGGCATAAAGCATTTCCAGCATGGCTCTATCCCTAAAACCCAAAGGATTAGCCACTTCAGGCGCATCTAATAATAACTCAACATCCTGTTCAGATAAGGATGAGGGTAATGGTTGACCGATATGAGGCGATTCTATTAACGCAGTCGGGTCGACTTTGATACTGTTTTCCCGGATGTAGTAACCGTAGAAGCGTCGAAGACTGGACAGTATCCGCGCAGTGGAGCGATTGCCTATGCCGTCTTTATAGCGACTGGCAAGGAAGTCTGATAGCTGCCCCCCATCCACTTCCAGCATCGGCTTATCTTTTAACCATTTAGCAAAAATCCTCAAATCGCTGCCGTAAGCCGAAAGCGTATTCTCGCTCAAGCCCTGCTCAACCCATACCGCATCGAGAAATTGATCTATCAAAGCACTAGCATTCATTTTTTATGGCTTGCTTCAAATTCCAGTAATTTGTACTTTATATCCATTAAACCACCTTCGGTTTGTCCACAATAACCGCCCATGCCGGAAACGGAAACCACCCGGTGACAAGGAATAATTAAAGCATAGGGATTATCTCTACATGCGTTACCGACCGCCCGTGCTGATGAACCTAATTTGTTTGCCAATACCGAATAAGTCATGGTCTCGCCAAAAGGTATTTGGCAAAGAGCCGTCCAGACCTGATTTCTGTATAGGCTGCCTTGCTTTAGCAGCTTGATATTAATGCAATTATCGGTATTCTGCCAATACTGGTTTAATTCATGCTTACCGGGTGTGCCTAAGCAATCGCTCGCTTCCCAATCTGTTTTGATAATCACATCTTGCCGGATAGTTAAAACCAGCTGTCCTACCGGTGTCTGAAGACCTACAACTTCCTCAGCTCCCAAGCAGTTATCCACCCATTGAATTGTAAACGGCATTAAACAAGTCCTGAATGATGTTAATTATTCGGTAAAAAGGACAATAAACTAAAAGAGCAATTTACAATTTCAAATACACCATTAAAACAAATAATTACTCATAAAAAAAGGCAGCTAAAAGCTGCCTTTTTTATCTCATAAAAACGAACTTAATTAAAGTTTTTCTTTAATACGCGCCGCTCTTCCGGTCAAATCACGCAAATAATACAATTTAGCGCGACGCACATCACCCCGACGCTTAACATTGATTTCGCTAATGATAGGACTATGCGTTTGAAAAACACGCTCAACACCGGTACCGTGAGAAATTTTTCTTACTGTGAAAGCCGAGTTTAAACCGCGATTACGTTTCGCAATTACGATACCTTCAAAAGCCTGAATTCTTTCACGCTCGCCTTCTTTTACCTTAACCTGCACAACAACTGTGTCACCTGGACCAAAGTCAGGAATCTGTTTCAGTTGTTCCGCTTCCAATTCATCAATAATATTGCTCATTACTACACCTTAATTTAAACCAACTCCACAATAAATTCTCTGAGCAATTTTTCCTGCTCTGCACTCAAATTCTTTTTTTTCAGCAAATCCGGCCGCCTCTGCCAAGTTCGGCCCAAGGCCTGCTTCATTCGCCAGCGGTCTATATCCGCATGATTGCCGCCTAATAAAACTTCCGGCACCGAACGTCCTTCAAGCTGTTCAGGACGGGTATAATGCGGACAATCCAGCAAACCATCACTATGCGAATCCTGCTGAGCTGAATCCTCATCACCGAGTACACCCGGCAATAAACGCGTCACTGCATCAATAACGACTAAAGCGGCAAGCTCACCGCCGCTAATAACATAATCGCCGATAGACCATTCTTCATCGCAATCCATCTCGACAAAACGCTCATCAATACCTTCGTAACGCCCCGCAACTAATATTAACTGCGAAATATTACAAGCTTCGGCCAACAACGCTTGAGTAACCGGCTTGCCTTGCGGACTCAAATAAACCACTTTGGCGTTTTTTCCGCCTACCTGTTTTGCATCACTAACAGCATCATGCAAGGGCTGATATTTCATGACCATACCAGGACCACCGCCGTAAGGACGGTCATCAACAGTCCGGTGTTTATCCAAGGTATAATCCCGAGGATTCCATACAGCCAAACTGACTATATTACGTTCGATTGCTCTACCCGTGACACCGCAACCTGAAGCCGCTACCACCATTTCTGGAAATAATGTTACAACATCAAAACGCATACCGGCAATTAAAACTCAGGATCCCAGTCGACAACAATTTTGCCCACAACCAGATCAATGCTAATGACCGTTTTCCCCTGTAAAAACGGGATAACCCGTTCTCTCTCGCCCTGAACAATTATTACATCATTAGCCCCTGTTTCCAGTAGACTATCAACCTGACCCAGCTGAATACCATCAATGGTTTCAACATTCAAACCGATCAAATCGGACCAGTAATATTCATCTTTAGCAGTTTTAGGCAATTGATCTTGGGTTATAAAAATATCCCAGCCCATTAGACTTTCTGCTTGATTCCTATCATCAACATCAGTCAGCTGAGCAACTATTGTCTTTCCTTGTAGTTGCCCGTCAACAACACCAAGCGTTTTTGTTTCATCGTCTTTTTTCAACAACCAAGGGGAATAAGTTAAAATATTTTCCCTCGGATCAGTAAAGGAAAATACCTTAACCCATCCCTTTATGCCAAAAACGCCGGAAATCTTTCCGACACTTATGAGCTGTTGCTTTGACAACTTAAGTTTATGCCGCTGCTTTTTGTGCGTCTTTAATCAATTTTGCAACACGCTCAGAAGGCTGAGCACCATTGGATTTCCAATAATCAACGCGATCACAATCTAAACGCAACTTTTCTTCATTACCACGCGCCAACGGGTTAAAAAAACCAAGACGTTCGATATAACGACCATCACGACCGCTTCTGCTATCGGTTACAACAACGTGGTAGAAAGGACGATTTTTCGCGCCACCTCTAGAAAGACGAATGGTTACCATCTAAGTTCCTCAAAAACAATTAGTCAAAATTTAATCGACCTATTTTACGCGATTTTCCATACAAGTAAAGAACAACACACAATCCGTCAAATTCAGTCACTTTAGTCATCGAATAAACAGTCACTAACACTACAAAAACCCCATCCCCCAAACAACTTCTTCGCTGCTCTACATAATTCCCATAAAAGCGTGTAGCAGAGCAACTCAAGATCTATTAACGAGGAGCAAAAAACCCCGAGGCAAAACTACCTTCTCATACCCATGCCACGAACATTATTCTTAATGCCCCGCATCATATTGGTCATATTGCCTGTTTTGAAACGTTTCATCATTTTCTGCATCATCATAAACTGTTTCAAGATACGATTAACATCGGATAATTGCTGTCCGCAACCATCCGCAATACGCTTCTTGCGACTACCCTTAATCAAATCAGGATAACGCCGCTCCTTCATGGTCATGGAATTAATCACTCCAATCTGGCGCGATAATTCCTTGTCATTAACCTTATCTTTCATTTCTTGAGGTATATCATTCATACCCGGCAATTTATCCAGCATGGAACCAACCCCGCCCATACTTTGCATTTGCTGCAACTGCTCACGAAAATCTTCCAGATCGAAGGATTTACCCTTTTGTAATTTTTTGACTAATTTTTCGGCCTTTTCTTTATCAACCTTCTGCTCGATTTCTTCAATCAAGCCCAACACATCCCCCATACCCAAAATACGGGAGGCGATACGGTCCGGGTAAAAAGGCTCTAATGCGTCGGTTTTCTCGCCCATCCCGATGAACTTGATCGGCTTGCCGGTAATATGACGTATAGACAACGCCGCACCGCCTCTAGCATCACCATCCGCCTTGGTTAAAATCACCCCGGTCAATGGCAATGCATCATTAAATGCTTTTGCTGTAACTGCCGCATCCTGCCCAGTCATGCTATCAACAACAAACAAGGTTTCAACAGGGTTGATTGCCGCATGCAACTCTTTAATCTCACCCATCATTTCATCATCAATATGCAGACGACCTGCGGTATCGATAATAATGACATCGAGAAATTTTTTCTTGGCCGCCTCAATTGCATTCTTGGCAATATCTACCGGCTTTTGCGACACATCACTTTCAAAAAAGTCTAAAGAAAGCTCATTTGCCAACATCTGCAATTGCTTAATAGCCGCAGGCCGATAAACATCAGCACTGACTACACCAACTTTTTTCTTTTGATTTTCTTTAAGCCAACGGCCTAATTTGGCCACCGTCGTAGTTTTACCTGCGCCCTGCAAACCTGCCATTAAAATAATTGCAGGCGGAACAGCATTAAGATTCAGCTTTTCGTTAGCCTCACCCATCACCGTAACCAGTTCAGCCTGAACCAGTTTAATTAACGACTGCCCGGGAGAAAGACTGGACTGGACCTCTTGGCCTAACGCACCCATCTTGATACGCTCAATAAAGTCCGTAACTACCGGCAAAGCGACATCCGCTTCAAGCAAAGCCATACGCACTTCGCGCAGGGTCTCCTTGATATTGTCTTCAGTCAAGCGCCCCTGACCCTTAATTTTTTTAAGCGTGCTACTTAATCGATCGGATAAATTATCAAACATATCAGTGTCTTTATTAAATCTTTAAGGAAACCACTCACTAACACAAATGCGCTAGGACTATTTAACGGGATATATTAACATAGCCATTGAGGCCTTTGCATTAATCTCAAAGGATTTTGTGGGGCCCTGTAGCTTCGACTTGTCGTACCTAAGCTACCGTGGCTCACTTGCGAGCCATTTAGGCAACAAGTCCGCACCGTTGTTACTACTTGATTACAAAACCATACAAACGACACTAAATGAACGCCACATTCGCCACCTTGTCAATTTGCACTTATCTAGCAAGCACGCTGCTTATTGCTCGAGATACGCATCAAAATAGGCGACTGCGCACACCACTCTATCTTGCATGGGTAGCAATATTCACGCACATTTTATATATCGCCACTACTTTTCAACAAAGTAGTGGTTTCAACTTTAGTTTTATCAGCACTGCATCCCTTATTTCCCTGATTGTTGCCCTGCTGTTGTTAATGGCAACAATCACCAAACCAGTCGAAAAACTAGGCATCGTTATATTTCCGATTGCAGCCATCATGCTGGCACTAGACCTGAACCTGCTTGAAAAACCCCACCTACTGCATACGCACAACTGGCAAATGAGCACCCACATATTAACCTCAATCATCGCCTTCAGCCTACTCAACATCGCCGCCCTGCAAGCCATTTTGCTCGCCATTCAAGACCAGCAGCTTAAAAGCCATCCGCCCAAACGCTTTATCCAGTCATTACCGCCACTGCAAACCATGGAAACTTTATTGTTTCAAATGCTCGGCACAGGACTTTTTTTCCTAACCATTTCATTAATCAGCGGCTTTATTTTTATTGAAGATTTATTCGCTCAGCATTTAGTACACAAAACAGTTTTATCGATAATCGCCTGGATCATTTTTTCCTGCCTATTGATGGGCAGACTGCGTTACGGCTGGCGCGGAAAAACCGCAGTTCGCTGGACTTTAACGGGCTTTATTTTGCTGTTACTGGCCTACTTTGGCAGCAAACTGGTGCTGGAAATTATTTTACACAGATGATATTTATCCGCACAGATTGAATTGCAATAACCTCTATCAATACCTCATTCACACTGGGTGACAGCACCTTACCCCCACCCAACCGCAGGAAAAAACACATGAACACCAATAATCTGATCGGGCTAACAAAACTAATGCGTATGGCATACTCCGGCAGCGATCTTGGCCCCCTGGGCACACAATTAATCGAACGCGCGAAGACCGATACCAGCGGTCATTCTCTAATGGATTTGTCCACCGTTTTACAACTCAGAGGCAATCGAGACCTAGCCTTGTCTATGCAAGCCCAGGCCATTGAAAGCCAACAAATATACTCCCCTCCGACTACCACCGGACCGGCTAATATTCGGTTACTTGCGATCATGGGGCCGGGCGATTTGATGGCAAACACGCCTCTGGAATTCCTGTTGGAAAACTCCGACATCTCACTGGAAATAGTCTATGTAACCCAGAACTTGCCTTTACCGAGCAATATCCCCGATCATGATGTGCTTTTCGTTGCCATTGCCCAATCCGATCAAAATATGCCGCTGCTCAAAGAGATAGAAACAGCACTGGCATCATGGCCTCGTCCAGTGCTGAACAGGCCGAATCGCATTGCGTTAATGTCGCGCAATGAAGCTTGCGCATTGCTAAAATCCGCTCCGGGCATAGAGATGCCGATCACTGTTCGCATAGACCGACAAACTCTGGAACAAATCGCTTATCAAAAACTCCCGCTTACCGATATTCTTGCAGACGGCCAATTCCCAATCATTGTCCGCCCCGTCGATTCTCATGCCGGAAGAGACCTGGATAAAATAGAGGATACGGATTCGCTTATTCACTATCTGCAAAACATGCCTAACGATGAGTTTTACGCATCTCGCTTTGTCAACTACAGAGGACAAGACGGTTTGTTCCGAAAATACCGTATTGTCCTGATTGACGGCAAACCTTTTATTTGCCATGTCGGCATATCCGAGCACTGGATGATCCACTATCTGAATGCAGGCATGTCTGAAAGCGCCGAAAAACGAGCCGAAGAAGAACGATTTATGATCGATTTCGACAGCCAATTTGCCTTTAAGCATGCCGAAGCGTTCCGCGCCATCAATGAACGGGCTGGCCTAGACTATCTAGGTATCGATTGCGGTGAGAGCGCTGACGGCAAATTGCTGATTTTCGAGATTGACAGCTGCATGATTGTCCACGCCATCGACCCGGTCGATATTTTTCCTTACAAACAACCGCAGATGAACAAAGTATTCAGTGCCTTCCGCCAAATGCTGCTCAATGTAATTTAACATAGCACTTTTTTAATATGCGGGATTACACCAAGGCATAGCAGTACGCACCTTGCGTTTATGCCTCAGCTTGCGACTAATAATCAAAGCAACAGCAAAACGGCCATGGAATTGCAACCATTGCAAGGCGCTCTAGCTGCTTTAGGCAAAACCGCACAGATATATGTTCACGTCCGATCAAACCCCGTTTATCACGCCTTCCTCAGCTGAAATACGACTTAGATGCAAGTAGAACACTGCAAGCCGCGAGGCCCAGCTCTCCCGGTTATTTACATTTATGCTACACTGCAATTTCTTAATATTTTAGCAATGTCGGCAAGCAATTAATAAAACCAATGTCTAAGTCAAAAATCAAAAAGCCTTGCAAAGCCAACAAAACTTCCAAAAAAAATACCCTGAGCGGCCCCACTCCTCAAGAAAAAGCGACCATGACGACTCTTCTTAATGAGGGGCGATTAACCGAACTGGAAGCGCTTTTCAACACTTGGACAACTCGTTTTCCCCACTATGTATTTGGCTGGCAAGTATTAGGGACTTTGCTTCAAAATCAGGGGCGCAGTCCGGAAGAGCTATTGCCTATACGACTGAAACTGGCGGAATTGCAGCCAGAAAATGCAGATGTCCATTTTAATTTAGGCAATACCCAGTTGAATCTCGGACAACTTGAAGACGCAAAAAACAGTTATCTTCTGGCACTAAAAATTAATCCGAATTTAGAGATAGCGCATTGTAATTTAGGCAATATCCTCAGGAATCTTGGCCGCTTAGACGAGGCTGAGACCTGTCAGCGCCGGGCGCTGGAAATCAGTCCGAATTTTGCCGAAGCGTATTGTAATTTAGGTATCGTTCTGCATAATCAAGGCCGCCTGGATGAGGCTGAAGCCTCTCAACGACGAGCACTGGACATCAAGCCGGATTTTATTGAATCGCTTAATAGCCTAGGCTGCATTTTTCATGACCAGAATCGCCTGGAAGAAGCCGAGGCCTGTCAGTACCGGGCGCTGGAAATCAAGCCGGATTATATTGATGCGCTTATCAATTTAGGCAACACCCTCCAAGCCGCTGGTCGGCTGGATGAAGCCGAGGCCTGCCAGCGCCTCGTGCTGGAACTCAAACCGGATGTTATCGTTTCGCTTAGCAATTTGGGCAGCATTCTCCAAGACCAGGGCAGACTGGATGAAGCAGAACTTTGTCTGCGCCGCGCACTGGAAATTACACCTGATTTTGTCGATGCGCTTAACAACTTAGGCAACGTACTCCAAGACCAAGGCCGACTAACCGAAGCCGAAGGCTACCTCCGCCTTGCCCTGAAAATTGAGCCAAACTTTTCCAAAGCGCATTACAACCTGGGTGCCAGTCTCAAAAGCCAATTACGACTTAACGAGGCTGAGGCCTGCTATCGGCAAGCATTGAAAATAAAACCTAATTTTGTTAATGCACATAGCAATCTGATCTTCACTCTGGATCTGATGGAGGATAAAAATTCGGCCGCATTATATGAGGAACGTTTACGATGGGATGCAACGCAAACGGCTCATATTCATCCGCAACAAAGCCATTCCAATATACCGGATCCTGAGCGGCGCGTTCGCATAGGCTATATTTCCGCCGACTTCAAAAATCATTCTGCAACAACAGTCTTTGGCGGAATGCTAGTGCATTTCGACCATTCTCAATTTGAAATTTTTGCCTATTCGAATTCAAAGGGTCAAGAAGACAACATGACTGAGCTTTTCAAGCAAAATGTCACGGCGTGGCGAAACATCTTCGGTTTAAGCGACGAGGCGGCTGCAAAAATAATTAATGAAGATCAAATCGATATTTTAGTCGATTTATCCGGACATACGGCAGGCAACCGCCTGTTAGTTTTTGCGCATAAACCGGCGCCGATTCAAATCACCGCCTGGGGCTACGCAACAGGTACGGGCATGCGGACAATGGACGTATTTTTTGCCGATCCGATTTTAGTGCCGCCGAAAGACAAGCAATATTTTGCCGAACAAGTCCGCTATCTGCCCTGTGCGCTTGGAACATTCTTTACCGATGATTTTCCTGACGTGAATACGCTACCCGCCTTATCTAATGGCATCATCACTTTCGGTTCGTTTAACCGCTTGCTGAAAATATCGGATATAAGCTACCGCGCCTGGGCAGACATATTATTGACAATACCCCAGAGTAGATTACTGCTGAAGACCGCAGAATTGGACGATGAAGAAGTTCGAAAACGAGTCATCGAACATTTCACCAAGGTCGGCGTAACCGCAGATCGAATTATCATGCAAGGCAAAACCACCTGGTTTGAGCATATGAAAGCCTTTAATCAGGTCGACATTACTCTGGATACTTCCCCACAAGGTGGCGGGGTAACCACATTAGTAAGCTTAATGATGGGCGTGCCAATGATAACCTTACGCTGGTCAACTGTCGTTGGGCGGGTATCGGCCTCGATTTTTACAGCTCTGGGATTAAGCGATTGGATTGCCGAATCCATGGAACACTATGTCGAACTTGCCGCCAACAAAACGAAAGATTTGACTGCCCTGGCAACACTTCGCCAACAGCTTCGTCTACGATTAAGCTCATCAGTTGTCGGCAATCCTGTTGAATACGCCGGAGCAGTTGAGCGCGAATACCGACAACTCTGGCGCGAATGGTGTTCGTCAGCCGAAAACAATAGCCTTGATAAAAACGCGGCGCAAGACATAGAACATCAACCTGCTATTGAGCATTTAGCCATAACATTAGAAGAAGCTGAATCTCAGTTCCTACTGGGCAATTCCCTGCTGGAGAGCGGACAGGCCGATGCCGCAGCAGCGCATTATCGACGGGCAGTGGAACTCAAGCCGGATCACGCCGAGGCTTACTGCAATTTGGGCAATGCCTTATTAGCGCTGGACCAGCTTGATGAAGCAACGGCAAGCTACCGACGAGCGCTGGAGATCAAACCGGATAATGCGGTGACCCATTTCAATTTAGCCAATATTTTCCTGGAAACGGGCCGACTGGATCAAGCCGAGTCTAGCTATCGACGCGCGCTTAAGATCAAACCGGACTTCCCCGAAGCCTATAACAACTTGGCCACCACACTCAAGGAAATGGGGTGCCTAGGAGACGCCGAGACTTGCTTTCGACAGGCAACGCAACTCAGACCGAATTACGCTGAAGCGCATTATAATCTGGGTATGACCCTGTACGAGCTGAACCGCCTGCATGAGGCAGTAGACTGCTTGCAACAAGCGCTGCAAATCAAGCCGGATTATGCCGAAGCATGCAACAACCTAGGCAACTTGTTGCTCGATAGCGAACTAGTCGAAGCCGCGCAGTCAAGTTACCGACGCGCTTTAGAGATTAAACCCGATTTCGCTGAGGCGCATAGCAACCTGATCTTTTGCCTCGATTTATCCAACACGGAAAATTTTTCTGAGCTGTACAACGAACGCAAAAAATGGAACGAAATTCATGCCGCGCCTTTATTGCAGAATACGGTTTTTGCTAATGACCACTCCCCCGCTCGCCGACTACGGGTCGGTTACGTTTCCGCCGACTTCAGGAATCATTCCGCTGCAAAAGTTTTCGGCGGCATGCTGATCTATTTTGACCGTTCCCAGTTCGATGTTTTTGCCTACTCGAATTACCTCGACAAAGATGATAAGTTTACCAACCTGTTCAAACAAAACGTCACAGTGTGGCGAAACATCGTTGACTTAACGGATGATGCGGTTGCACACATAATAAGGGAGGATCAAATCGACATTTTGGTAGATTTGTCAGGACATTCCGCCGGCAACCGCCTGTTGGTTTTTGCCCGTAAACCAGCACCGATCCAGGTAACCGCCTGGGGCTACGCAACAGGAACCGGCATGCGGGCCATGGACGTGTTTTTAGCCGATCCGGTAATAGTGCTGCCGGAAGAGAAGCATTATTTCAGCGAACAAGTCAGGTATCTGCCCTGTGCAGTGCCGACATTTTTTATCGAGCACTTCCCGGACGTAAACGAGCTGCCCGCCTTATCGGATGGGATCATCACCTTCGGCAGCTTTAACCGTCTGGTCAAAATAACGGATAAAACCTATCGAGCATGGGCCGACATATTGCTGGCGATACCCCGAAGCAGGTTGATTCTGAAAACAGCCGAATTGAATGACGCCACTCTCCGGGAACAAGTGGCCGATCACTTTAGCAAAGCCGGTATCGCAGCAAACCGAATCATCATGTTGGGAAAGACCTCATGGTTTGAACATATGAAGGTTTACAATCAGGTTGACATCGTACTGGATTCATTTCCTCAATGCGGCGGGGTTACCACCCTGGAAAGCTTGATGATGGGCGTCCCGGTACTTACTTTGTACTGGCTGACCGTAATTGGCCGGGTCTCGACGTCGACTATGACGACCTTGGGGTTGCCTGACTGGATTGCCGGAAGCCCGGAACACTATGTCGAAATGGCCATTAACAAAGCAAAAGACTTGTCAGCCTTGACCGCGCTTCGTCAGCAGCTACGTCCGATTTTCACATCATCAATTGTCGGCAATCCCAAAGCTTACGCCAAAACCGTAGAACGCGAATACCGCCAACTTTGGCAAGAGTGGTGTGTATCCTACGATAATTCCAGCCCTGTATTAATCAATACTCCACAGATTTCATCGACTAAAAAACTCCCCAACAGCCATAATTCAAAAAAGAACTTGGCCGTCAAGACTCCCAGTCCTGGTGAGATGAACAAACTGTTAAAGCTGTGCGCTAAATCTTATACAGAAGCAGAAAAACAAGCCCGAAAAATGACGATACGTTTTCCTCGGCATGAATTTGGCTGGAAAGTTCTAGGTTCAGTGCTGAAGCTGCTGGGAAAAACCCAAGACGCACTGGCTGCAATGCAAAAGACCGTAGATCTGGCTCCAGATGATATTGAGGGGCATTACAACTTAGGCCTCATCCTTCTTGATTTGGGACGTTTAAAAGAGGCCGAAGCCAGTTACCGACAAGCCTTGCAGCTTGATACGACCTATGCGCTGGCGTATAGCGAACTGGGACGAACCCTAATTGAACAGGGCCGGATAGATGAGGCCGAAGCAAGCCTTCGACAAGCACTTAAAAACAAACCGGATTTCGCCAAAGCCCATAGCGGCTTGATTTTTGCGCTGGACCTAATGCCGAATAAAAACACCGCAGATTTACAGGAAGAGCGTCAACAGTGGGATGCTGCGCACGCAATCCATTTGAATCAGCACTGCGCTTTCGCTAATATTCCGGATCCAAAACGACGTCTTCGCATCGGTTATGTCTCTGCCGACTTCAGGGAGCATTCCGCCGCGATTGCTTTTGGCGGCATGCTGACCCGCTATGACCGCTCGCAGTTCGATGTATTTGCCTACTCGAATTACAAGGAGAAAGATGACAAACTTACTACGCTATTCAAGCAAAATGTTTCGGTTTGGCGAAATATTCTCGGTTTAGATGATGATACGGTAGCAAAAATTATCAGGGAAGATCAGATCGATATTTTGGTTGATTTGTCGGGACATTCCGCTGGCAATCGCCTATTGGTTTTCGCCCACAAACCGGCACCCATTCAAATAACGGCATGGGGTTATGCCTCAAGCACGGGAATGCAGGCCATGGATGTATTTTTTACCGATTTGGTAACAGTGCTGCCGGAAGAACAACACTACTTCACCGAACGGGTCAAGTATTTGCCTTGCACGATGAGCGCTCTATTTACCGAGGAATTCCCCGGCGTAAATACACTGCCCGCCTTGTCGGACGGAAACATCACCTTCGGCTCCTTTAATCGCTTAGCAAAGGTATCGAATAAAAGCTATCAAATCTGGACAGAGGTGTTACAGGCGCTTCCCCAAAGCAGGCTAATTTTAAAGACGCCTGAGTTGGATGACCCCATAGTCCGGGAGCAGGTTATCAGCCATTTTACCGAAGCCGGTGTGGCAGCGAACCGAATTATCATGCAAGGCAAAACCTCATGGTTTGAGCATATGCAAGCTTACCACCGGGTTGATATTGCGCTGGATCCGTTTCCGCATGGCGGCGGGG
>JADHTX010000060.1 GCA_016784875.1 Methylobacter sp. | reverse complement strand
GTATCGGTTGTTGTTTGGCTGTAAGACATCGAAATTTCCTTCCTTTAATTTATATCAACCATAACATAAATAGATACACATCATGTATCTATTTGCGACGACATAATGGCTATACTTCGCACGGTTACGGTTGAGGAAATGATAGCGAGTTGATTTTTGTCGGTAGCAAGGCGCTGAAAAAGGCGCATAGCAAGCTATGAAACTGTTTCAGCAACGCGGCTATCGGCATAAAATCAGCCGCTAGGAATCCGCAACCGTGGCCGGGCGAAGTATAATATGACACTGGCAACTCTAATGACTTCTTTGAGCGCCATCAGCAGCTGATTTTCCATCCAATTATCTTCTAAAAAATGCCTGACTTTAAAACCGTATAGTCAATGACATACCCAACGGGGTTGCCAGTGAGTCGTTCTTGTCCTAAACGCTACATATCACTGCTACATTGATTTTTATGGTTTAAAAACTCGGCATTTGCTTAAGTACTTTGCCTGGCTTGTCGACATCAGCAAACTAATGCCCTCCCCACCGTTTAAAGCTGGCTGTTAGTTAATTTTTATGGCACGATGCATGAGGTTTACGGGGAAGCATGTGATTATCGAGTCGGCTAATTTCATAGCGTTAAGAAATAATCGCATCCTCCAGTAGACAACTTATTTGCTTTACAGGACACCGAAACTTTAGCAAATAAATAGAGTGCTCAATTGACTGATTCGCTTAATTCCGAGAGGTTTGCTATGCAAATTAAGTTTCCATTTGATTCATCTAAGCCGGTTGTCGGCGAAGCCGTCATCGACATCAATCATTCGATTCACGAAGTCTTTTCATTTATTGGCGAACGTTTTTTTGATAACTATCCTAAATGGGCTTTAGAAGTCGTTGAATTTGAACCCATGGATGGAAAAGAAGTTTTCGTCGGCGCCAAAGCAAAACAAGTTCGTAACGACAGCGGTGCAGCTGTCGAATCGGTTTTTGAAATTACCGATTATCAACCTCCTGCAACACTTATTTTTAAAGGTCTGACTGCGCCTTATAGGCACAGTTACTTACTGGAAAGCAGCGAACAAAACCCGCCCACACGCTTAACTTTTCGCTTTGAGCTTTTGGAAATTGAAGTTTTTATGCGTCCATTTGAAAAACTGATTCGTTCTGCTATTGAGGAGGGGGCTGAAAACACCGTTGAAAACATCAAAAATTTAATCGCCCTTGAAAGCAATTAATTGCCAGTCGATTCGTACTTATCACTAACATTGGAGTTTAATTATGCCTTTTATTGTTGAAAAAGATAGCGGCCTGATTCCGCAAATTCTCTCCGCTATTTTAGATGAATGCGTTAATGGCGTGACTCTGGCCGACCCGGACCTAGAGGATGCTCCGATTGTTTATGCCAATAAAGCCTTTGAACGCTTAACCGGTTATAGCCAAGAGGACATCGTTGGCCGCAATTGCCGTTTTCTTCAAGGCGAGGACAGAGATCAAGCCGGACGCTATCTTATTACTGAAGCCATGAAGAATCATGAATCCGTTGAAGTAACATTACGCAATTATAAAAAAGACGGTACATTATTTCATAATCGTTTAAAAATAACGCCATTATTCGATAGAAAACAACGCGTTATTTATTATCTTGGCGTACAGTACGATATAACCGACCAAGTTAACGCCAGCAATGAAATTAAAGAGTTAAACGATTTATTAAATTCGATGCCGGTCAAATAACCAAGCTTTTAATCGCTTCTTCTAAAACATTAAGGTAAGTTTATGAACGCAACAGAAAGTGTCAATAATGGCGGCTTGCTATTTAATGAAGCATTATTCGGTCTCGCTATACTGGCTTTTCTTTTATTGCTTGTTATGGAAAAAATAAAACCGTATCGCAACTTTTCTCATAAAATCAGTAAAGAATCGTTCGTAACCAATACCACGGCATTTCTAATTAATAACCTGATTTTGACGGTGCTGCGAGCATCGTCATTGTTTCTCATCGCTCAGCAATTTGCCTCTTACGGATTATTAGCCGACTTAGACAATGGCCCAATAAAGTGGCTACTGGCTTTTGTTTTTTTTGACTTGGCAATTTACATTTGGCACGTTGCGAGCCACAAAAACGAGTTTCTATGGCGATTTCATAAGATACATCACAGCGATAAAAGTTTTAATGTATCCACCGGCTTTCGCTTTCATGTTTTCGACTTACTGATGGAAATCGTTTATAAATCAATCTTTGTTGTCGTCATTGGCGTGAATGCCTATCTTGTGCTTTCCATCGAAATTATCGAGTTATTTTTCATATTTTTTCACCATGCCAACCTTAAGATTCCCAACGAGGAATCCATTTCGCAAGTTATTATTACGCCATCGCTACACCGAACCCATCATTCGACATTACGTAAAGAACACGACAGTAATTATGGAATCGTTTTGTCAATTTGGGATCGAATTTTCGGCACTCGACTAGAACGGGTTCCTGAGCATATCGGCCTGGACCTGATTGAAGCAGACAATTTTATACAACTGTTTTCGCTGGCATTTATTACTGAACGTAAAATCAGGCAATTATTCGGCTGGATTCCTAAAGGCAGGAAATAATAAAGAACCGGGCATCTGTTGGTTCGATTTGATTAACCATTGGGTCACTTTGGCGATGATAATTAAAACAAAAAATGATATTCCCAGCAGTGAAATTACCGATCCTTTGATCTTTAGGGATAGACGAAAAATCATTAAAGCCATGCTGGCAACAATGCTTGCAGGCTCGGGTATTTCTCCGCTTTTGGCTGACGATAATAAACCGGTTTGGGCGGATCTACCAACATGCGACATTATCGCTGATTCTTTAACACCTACCCCAGCGGAACTCGTTAAAAACTATACCAATTATTATGAGTTTGCCTTCAACAAAAAAGATTCGACTAAGCTGGCGCAGAACCTGATTACCGATCCTTGGTCTGTAGAGATAAGCGGGGAAGTGGAAAGTCCGGGTACTTATTATTTGGAAGATATTTTGCGTCAGCAAATGCTTCGGGAATATATCTATCGCTTTCGTTGTGTCGAAGCATGGTCAATGGTTGTTCCTTGGGTCGGTTTTTCTCTGGGCAATTTACTAAAAACAGTTAAACCGTTATCGACTGCCAAATTTGTTAAATTTACCTCTGTTTATCAACCCGAAACAATGCCTAAACAACGCAGTAACGCGATGCATGAATGGCCTTATGTCGAAGGTCTGCGCATTGATGAGGCCATGCACCCATTGACGATATTGGCTGTCGGCATGTATGGAGATATTTTACCAAAGCAAAATGGTGCACCGTTACGTCTGGTTGTGCCTTGGAAATACGGTTTTAAAAGCATCAAAGCCATTGTAAAAATCGAGTTGTTAAAAAGTCCGCCAATTACATCGTGGAATCGATTCGCACCTGATGAATACGGCTTTTACGCTAATATAAATCCTGCGGTAGCCCATCCGCGCTGGAGTCAAAACAGCGAACGCCAATTAGGCAGCGGTTTTTTTACTCCTCGTCGGCAAACCGAATTATTTAACGGCTATGGTGAGCAAGTCGCATCACTATATAGCGACATGGACTTACGGCATTTTTTCTGATGATCCTGCGAATCGACAATTTGCATCCGGCAACCCTTATTGTTTGTTTAATACCCTTGTTGTGGCTGTCTGTTGATATTGCTTTCGACAATTTAGGCGCTAATCCCATTCAAGCATTGCATATTCGCTTGGGCGATTGGTCATTACGTTTTTTATGGCTGACGCTGGCGATTACCCCCATACAAACCATTACAAAATGGCGCGGTATGGCAAATTATCGACAAATGCTCGGCTTGTACGCTTTCTTTTACGCAAGCTTACATTTATTAAGCTATTTAGTGGTTGATCATGCCCTGATGTGGCGCATCATTGGCATTGATATTATTGAAAGTTCTTATATTTGGTTTGGGCTTTTAGCTTACATCATTGTTTTTTGCTTAGCGCTAACATCGCCCAAATCGGCTAAAAAACACATGGGGAGAAACTGGAAAAAACTTCATCGACTGATTTATATTTCGGCTATTGCTGCCATTATTCATTATTACTGGCAACTCAAAGGCAATCTGGCTGAGCCTTTATTTTATTTAGTCATCCTAGTCTTATTATTGGGTTTTCGGATTCTAGTCTGGTTGAAAAATCGTCAATTAAGCAAGATGATGATTCCAAAAGGAAAAAAGGCGCTGGAACTCGGCGAGGAACAGGTCGTTATATCCAGCGCCAGCGTTCAGGATAAGTTCAAAACTAAATAATGCAAGCGCATTCAAGTCCGCGTTTATCCGTGGCTCAACTGCTTTTTTCAAAATTGTGGATTTAGGCATAACCGGAAAAGATAGTTAAAACTGCAAGGACTGATGAGCGTGGAAATGCCATTAAGATAACCCCTTTAGGAGCGGGCCTTGTCCGCGATGAAAATGCTAAACCCGGTCCCGGTACCCGCACCGAATATCGCTGGCAAGGTCCGCTCCTATCGCGTCAAGATGCTTTACTTTGAGCCATTGAGCCAAAGTTCAGGTCTTGCATTGAGCATTCATTCAAAATAAACAATTAACTATGCAAAAATCAAGACCCGACCCTGACTTCCCAGCTTTGATTAAAGTTCGCGGTCAATGGGCTTCACTTTCAAATCGGCCTGCACGCCAATTATTTTTCAGCCTCTTTTTCCTTTTGCTCTTCATCCTCAGCAGCCTTTTTCGCCTCAGCCTTTTTCGCTTTAGCAGCCTTTTGCGCCTCAGCCTTTTTCGCCAGCGCGGCCCTTTGTTCCGAAGCCCGACTCGCAGCTATATCCCCGGTGCTTGAGGAGGCGGCCAACACAATTGCTGTGTCTGCCTGGGTTAGTGCTGGAAATAACAGCGCTGATATTGCGCAAAGAGATAACGGCAATGTAATTTTTTTTAATTTGATATGTAACATACTCAACCTTTTAATTAAAATAGTTATCCAAAATTGGTACAACTCGGTAAGGTACCCAACGGTTCTGCATTATTGCAGTCGTAGCAGCAAACCCACCTTGCAGCTTTTTATTTCAAAAAATCGGCAGGTTATCACGTTCAATGCACTCGAAATAGCTCGGTGATTTTATGCGATCCTTAGTTTGAAGCTATCATGTTAAAGGTGGACATACAAGCGAAAGGAGTCAATAGCGTCTGATTAAATTGATTATCAATCCATTATGCTCTCCTTGATTCTTGTGCGTATGTGTTGAGTTTACGTCCAGCCAATGCTCCAAGTCTTGCATTGTGCATTCATTCAAAATAATAGATTGCCTATACAAAATTCAATACCCCACCCCGCCATTTTTTTTACACGCATGCAAAATAATCAAATGTAATTTGTAAAGACTGATAATCATCTAGTCTGCCTCCCCGCTCGGTGCCGGTGGTGTACATCTAAACAACCGAGGAGACCTCGCAAGGGATTGGAGTTGTTGAAAAAAGCCTATTACCGTTTATGTTATTTCTCGTTAGAACGTGGTCAAATGTTGTTCGGAGACAGAAAGATTCATCTGAAAGTAATTATCGCGTTTAATGTAAAAAAGCTCTAAAATTCAAAACTAATAAAAACAATAAAAACAATGGATTCTATTATGTTAAAAAGAAGCTTTCTGGTTTTGTTAAGTTGCCTGTTATCGCTGTGTATCTTTGGATGCACGACTGTGGCTCCTTTAAATATTCGTACGGAACTGCCGATATTGGATCGTAGCGTCGCTTCCCCGGCCGTTGCATCAAGGCATTTTCGTAAAATCATGGTATTGCCTCCGTCCGGTACGGAACGCGGTCAATTCGATACGGCAATAGCCACTTTTGAGAGAGAATTCTTACGCAATGGCGTAACCGTAATTTCCGGCGCTGTCACAGGCAGGGTGGTATTTGCTTCCAGCGGTGGTGAGCACAAAGAGGAGGGAGCTACGCCGCTATCGGATGTCGAGCGGGCCTTGATCATGGCTAAGGACAGTGGCGCCGATGCGATTATGCAAGTCGGCGGCTTTGCCTGGGATCAGGAGTCGACATCACGCTGGTTCGTTTATGAGCGGTCCAGCAATAACTACCGCGAGGCTACCAGACAAGAACATCAGGATCGACAAGGCGGCCCGGGAATGAAACAGGCCTTTGCTTCGAGGTCACTCAAGTTTATCGGTCGATTGATTGATGTCAATAATGGTGAGGTTATGGCCTCGTTCGATATTATGGCTCCTGCAAGCTGGAGTATGCCGACTGATTACACGGCCAGCTACATGGTAACCCCTGAAGCGGCTAAGCTTATCTCGGTCAACTATGACCCTGTGTCGGCTTTATCCAAAGCGGAGCGCCGCTCAGTTGAGCGAGTAGTCGAGCGCGTAGCTGAAATCCTTTCCGGCAAGCATTTTTAGACAATCAGTTCGATGGCATAAGCTTTTTTTCTAGTTGAAAATGCAACACTGGAAGAATGACTGCCAAGGTTCCAGGTCTTGCATTGTGCATTCATTCAAAATAAGAAATTGACTATGCTAAACTCAAGGCCCTGACTCAATTTTTCGTTCAATAGGAAGTCATGACCATTTGGCAAAAATCACGATATATTCTTGCAATCATTGCTCAGGGAATCGGGCTCATGTGGTTAATGATTGCCGTTTACTTTGTTGCCACATTCTACGTGGAGACAGAGAACCCCCTTCGCCATGAATACTGGTTTGGTGTCTGGATAGGTGTGATTTATTCAACTGGTTTTAGCTTAACTAGCGCTTTGTTGGCTGCTACGGTAAAAGCATCAATACCAAAAATGGCATTTCGGTTATTAACAGTGCCGGCACTAATCATTGGCTTGTCTTTGTTGGCTCTGTACTTAGGCAGTATGGTTTACGAACTTGCAGACAAAACATAACAATCGCATAAACTCGGAACTCATAAACCTTGAAAGAGCGGTTTAACTTCGAATAGAAACGGAATTTCAGAGATAAACAACGGGGGTAACACCATTTCAATTAAGCGCTAACTTCGCGTAACAGAGTGTTTTATAGAAACAATGGCGAAACAATGGGGTCAGATTAAATTGATTTTGTCCGAAACGAAAACAATGCCGGAATCAGGCCTTACATTTGACATGCGTGTCATGTCGTCTTAACCTTTGATCAGCTTAATTTCAAATTGGATGTACAGCTCGTAGGATGTGCCGACGCCAGGAGACGCATCATTGACAATTGCCCCCCCCCATTCATTGAGTCGAGGAGTAATTTTTTACACATCCAAAAAACTAGAATTTTTTAGCAAATGCTCAAAAGCCTGGTAAACCGTTTCTCTTTTCTCAATGATGGCAATTAAAAGCACTTCTTCTTGTAACGTATAAATCAGCCTGAATTTCCCAACGCGTATTTTTTAAACTGGGTATATCCTTGCAAGCTCTCACCACTGATAAGGTCTTCTCTTAATTTCATAATGACGGCTTTAATTTTTTTGGCCGTTTTGATTTCGTTTTTAGCCAAAAGCGTTAACTGTTTTAATGCTTGCTTGGTTAATTTGTAATTCCTCATTTTTTAAATGCTATCAAGTAAATCTTGGGCCTCACTATGTGATACCAAGCCTTCTTGAATCGCTAATTCCGCCGCCTTGCCATATAAAAAATGTCTTCCAGCTTTTTAAGCTCCTTATATCTTGCTGACGAAATAATCACCGCCACGTCTTTGTCTTGTTTAGAAATAGTGACTGGTTCACCGGATACCGTAGAAAGAACAGCACTAAAATTTTGCCTGGCTTCTGAGGAGGTCATGGTTTTCATGATTTGCGTACCCTATAAATTAGCAATAAATGTACAAAATAGCTTTTATTTTATACATTTATTGCATTTAAATTGTTGTTATTGTCAATGAAAAAAAATGGATCAGTCCATTAGATACTCGTTTATCGACAGTACTGGTTTCCTCAGCCAAGGTTCCTGGTCTTGCATTGTGCATTCATTCAAAATAAATCTGCCGATGTTGTTCTACTCAATCAAGCCAGAAGTTAATAAGGATGAACTGTATCGGCATAAGCCTTTTCTACCCCATTCTTTAACCCGCCATCTCCCAGAGCCCAGAGATTATTGCATTGCGCGTGGCTGCGTTCTGTATTGCTTCGAGCACGGACACGTAGTGCCTATCCTTGATGCAGCCAATATCGACGGCAACATCCCTCATCAAACTATGATCGTTAACCTGGGGCGGCATAAGTCCGTAATGTCCCCACTCAGGCAGAGCGATGTTGTTTTCGTTCAGTGCCTGCACCCAATATAAAATCGCTCGGTTCTTTTTATCCCAGTCTACCCCCGCCGTTGGTGGAATCACGCCCCCTCCTGGGGGAAATAAGTCGTACTCGTCCGGCAGTCCAAGTATGTGGCCAAACTCGTGGACGAAGGAATTGCAGATGACACCATCGACATCGAAGTTACGCACCGCCAAAGAACTCATTCGGCATACGACACCTGCATGCTGCGTACTGCGAGGGACAGGGCGGCGAACCGGGTACTCTGCATCACCAAACGAGACACTACCTCCCGGTGGCAGTTGATTGGGGATCGCGAGCATCTGTACGGCTTGCGGAATCAGGGTATTAGCAATAATCTTCAAATGCGCGTTGCCGGATGACCGAGGAAACTCAATAAAGAAGTAAGAACTATAGTTTTGTGCCGTAGGACTAGTGAATTGACCTGGGCTATCAAAGAGACTTGCGGCAGCACGCAAGTATTTTTTGAATTCTGTTTTGGCAGCTTCATTCCATTCGGCGCCACCGGCAATGAACTCTAGTTTTACCTGGACGACAATGTATACGGCCAGATTAGCTGGGTCGATATGCACGTCGAAAGATACGCACCGTGTCGAGGGGCTAAAATTTATCACCGAAATCAATCCCGGGTTTGCCGAATAAGTCGACCACTCCTTAACAGGAGCCAGTGCGCCATGGCCTAGGCCGCAAACACCGGGGGCATCCGCAGTATGATTGCAACGGTATCGGAGACAAACATAATCCATACAAATTCCTCAATAAAATAGCATAAATAACCATCAGCCAAAGCGGCTAAATTTCTATAATAGACTATAAAGTACAGATGCAGCTCATAAAACCGGTTTATTCTTTTAACAGAAAACAAAAGAGTTTCAGGTCTTGCATTTTTATAAAAATCTGCACAGGCATAATGTAAGCCCCCGTCTTTTCGAAAATACACTGGCTTTTGCATAAAGCTATCAGTAATGCCCCCAATTGAAACTACCCCGTAACTATGTTCGAATCATGATTAGTATTGCCGTAGAAAACCATCCATAGCGTGGCGTTAGGCTGGTTCTTATAGAGTATTTACCTAGCCGAAAACATACCCGGAGCATAATCAATGAACAACTTGCAACGCATGTTGAACGATATTGACATGGAGGTTAACCTGACCCGCCATCTAATCGGTAGGAACGCATTGGATGAGCGGGTCATGGCTGCCATTAAACAAGTGCCTCGACATGAATTTTTACCTGCGGCATTTCGCTATCTCGCCTACGAAAACGGACCGGCACCTATTGGTTCGGGACAGACGATTTCCCAGCCTTATATCGTCGCCTTGATGAGCGACTTGTTGAACGCCAAAGTCGATGATACCGTTCTGGAAATCGGCACCGGCTCCGGCTATCAGGCTGCCGTTCTTTCCCTATTGGTTCGGCAGGTTTATTCGCTGGAAATTATCGCAGAGCTGTCCAAAAATGCGTCTCGTCGTCTTAAAAAACTGGGCTACGACAATGTCACAGTCCGCACCGGCGATGGACACTACGGCTGGCCGGAACATGCGCCCTACGACGGCATCATCGTCACTGCTGCCGCAGCGTATATTCCCCAACCGTTAATCGAGCAACTGCGTGTTGGCGCTCGGCTGGTCATACCGGTAGGTTTGCCTTACGACTATCAGGAATTGATGGTCGTAGAAAAAACGGCCGACGGCAAAATCGAGACTAAGAATATTCTTGGCGTCAGCTTTGTACCGCTGGTCGGCGGCCAAGACACAGAAATAAAAAACAGAGGGGATTTGTATGATAAATAGCCGCTATGACATAAAAGATATATCGCTGGCCGATCAGGGCCGCGAACGCATCGAATGGGCGTTGACAGAAATGCCGGTATTGAGCTCCATCCACGAGCGTTTCGCTAAAGAACGACCGCTAGATGGCGTACGGATCAGCGGTTGCCTGCATATCACCACCGAAACAGCCAACCTAGCCCGCACGCTAACAGCGGGCGGTGCGGAGCTGGTGCTGTGCGCCAGCAATCCCTTAAGTACCCAGGACGATGTCGCTGCCGCGCTGGTGCAGCATTATCATATTCCCACTTTTGCGATTCGCGGCGAAGACGGCAGCAGTTATTACCGGCATATTGCCAAAGCTCTGGATCACCGACCGCAACTGACCCTGGATGATGGTGCCGATCTGGTCAGCGAGTTGCATAAAAACCGTAGTGATTTGTTGGCCGAGGTTATCGGCGGCACCGAAGAAACGACCACCGGTGTAATCCGCTTACGCGCCATGGCGGCAGATGGCGCGCTCAAATTTCCGGTGATTGCGGTCAACGATGCGATGACCAAACACCTGTTCGATAACCGCTACGGCACAGGCCAAAGCACTCTGGACGGAATTATCCGCGCCACCAATATACTGCTGGCCGGTAAAATCTTCACTGTTGCCGGCTACGGCTGGTGCGGACGCGGCATTGCGATGCGCGCCAAGGGCCACGGCGCGCAAGTCATCGTCACCGAAGTCGACCCGTTGCGAGCGCTGGAAGCCGCGATGGATGGCTTTCGTGTCATGCCGATGCTGGAAGCCGCCGCTATTTCCGATTTTATCGTTACCGCAACCGGCGACAAACATGTGCTGGATTACGCGCATTTTGACGTCATCAAAGACGGCTGCGTGATCGCCAATTCCGGGCATTTTAATGTTGAAATCAACATCCCGGCGCTGGAGAATCTGGCGATAAAAAAACATCGTCCGCGCACCAGCGTCGAAGCCTACCGGCTTAAAAACGGGCGCACCGTCCGGCTATTGGCCGAAGGGCGACTGGTCAACCTGGCGGCCGCAGAAGGCCATCCAGCAACCGTCATGGATATGAGTTTTGCCAATCAGGCCTTAAGCATTGCTTATTTGCGGCAGCAAGGTGCTGGTCTTGAAAATACCGTACATCCGGTGCCGAACAATATTGACCGGCAGGTAGCGGCGATGAAGCTGACGGCGATGCATCTCAGTATCGATATCTTAAGTACGGAACAACAAGCGTACCTAACATCATGGAAGGAAGGGACATGAACCGCTTACGCCCCATAAATATTATGATTACGAACTATAGGCCGAAATTGACGTTCCAATTTCGGCCTATCATCATGAAAAAATTTTGGTCCGGGGCCGCACTGCTCCATTCCGTTTAAAAATCAAATCGGCGTACACCCCATGTTTTTTACTTTTTTATAGCCTTTTTTAGCAAACTGGCCTTTTGCTTTTCCTATTGCTTGCTCTAACGACGGCGCTTTAACCGTCACTTTTCTAACATTGACACCGATTTTGCCGTTTTTTACCCGACCACACATATACCTCTCTGCATACGAGTTCGACACAAAACCAAAAAGCATTAAAAAAGCTAGCATAAGCGTTGATTTTTTAAGTATTTTTGAATGGCTGGTCTGCTTTATATTTATTGTCATAGTTATTTTCCCATTCGTAAAACTACTGCCGGTAGGCCATTAAAAGAAAAGAGTTTATCTGTTTCGGTTAGGCAACTTTCCGTCTTGAGAAAATCACATAAGAATAAAAAATCATTATAAATAATAACCTTATTACATAATCTTTATTCCGCAACAGAAGCTAAGGACTTTAACCTAATGATAACTTAAGTCAACACTTAGCCGCTTCCAATACAGAATGGGGTTGACAAACGCTTCTGTCGTCCATGATAAAAAGAACCTATCATGAGCAAAAAAAACTCGATACTATAAAACAACCGAAACAGTTTTAAAGCGGTATCCAAACCTTCACCTTCTTGGTTACCAGCAGCGTAAACGAATGCTACCCCAGTCTACGCCGAGTATGGCTCCCCCAAACAATACAGAACACGTCTCACCCTATGAAATTCCCAACATCGCTTTCAAGTCCATGGCATTAAAAGGCGCTACGCCTTCGGCGTCATTGTCGAAATAAACATGCACCTCCATACCTTGGCTAGTCCATTCGGCAATACGTTCAGCCCAATAGGCCAATTCAGGTTTGCTGTAGGAAGAGGCGTAAGTTCGTGCATGTCCATGTAGACGGATATAAACCAGGTTTGTGGTGACTTGATCCCACATCGGCCAAGTTTCGGCATCCGACAGGCAAACGGCGATTTCCGCTTGAGCTAGATAAGCAGCGGTTTCATCATCAAACCAGGAAGGGTGCCTGAATTCTATGCAGTGCCGTACTTCGGACCACTGTTGCAAGGCATCGATAAAGCCATGCAGCCTAGGCAAATCCTTTTTCAATAGCGCGGGAAGTTGCCACAACACCGCAGCCAGCTTGCCTCCCAGCGCTTCGGCATGGTTTTTCTCGATCAGTACCGACGGCTGGGGATTGAGCAGTTTTTTGTTATGCGTTAAATAGCGGTTAGCTTTTATTGCGAACCTAAAGTCTGGCGGGGTTTCGTCGAACCATTTTTTAAAGATGGCGCGGCTTTGCAGCCGGTAAAAGGTGCCGTTAACCTCCACCGCAGAAAACCGTTCTGCGTAGAATTTCAGCCGGTCTTTTTGCGGGACACCGTTGTAGAAACGCTCCTGCCAGTGTTGATAGCTCCAGCCGCTGGTACCGATAAATACGCAAGTCATGTAGCTATCATTCCGGCAGAACAGGCACTTCGCGTTCTAAGGCATTCACGCGGTATTTCATACCGGCAGGGATTGCACTTCGAAATTGAATCCGTCTGTTTTTGCAGCGCCGTCATATCGGCAATTCCTGCCGGTATGACGGCGCTGTATCTTGTGTATATACTTCGCACGGTTACGGCTGAGGAAAGATTTTTGTCGATAGCAAGGCGCTGAAACAGGCGCATAGCAAGCTATGAAACTGTTTTAGCAACGCGGCTATCGGCATAAAATCAGCCGCTAGGAATCCGCAACCGTGGCCGGGCGAAGTATACATAAAGCATAGGCACTGCCTTAGCCTTTGATACAAATCACCGGCTCCAGTCTGGCGACTTTTCGGGCCAGTCCGGCCCGGTCGGCAATATCCACCACGGCGCTGACATCCTTATAAGCCAAGGGCGCTTCTTCGGCCACGCCGCGCATCGACGGACAGCGGATAATAATGCCTTGCGCAGCCAGCTGTTCGATCAGCGTTCTGCCTTGCCATTGCTTGCCGGCTTTGCTGCGGCTCATTGCCCGCCCTGCCCCGTGACAGGCCGAGCTGAATGCGCGCTGTTCGCTGGCTTTGGTGCCGCACAAGACATAAGAGCCGGTCCCCATAGAGCCGCCGATCAGTACCGGTTGGCCGGTTTCTTTAAATACCGCCGGCAACTCTGGGTGGCCGGGGCCGAAAGC